>NZ_JBSFPS010000375.1:0-7520 GCF_053588315.1 Streptosporangium sp. NPDC003464
CCGGGTGCGTGGGCGGCTTTCGCGTCGCCTTCCTCTACGCGCCGGCCGGCACGCCGGTGGCAGCCACGGGCCGGTGGGCCGCCGCGCCCGGCAAGACCGCGAGCGAGCAGACGACGCAGACTACGGCAGCCGCAGGGTCCGTGGCCGACACCCCGGTATTCCGCGGCCACGGATGTCGGTTCTCGGTGGCCGGGGCACACACCCAGACCCGCGATGGACCAATGCACCCTGATGAACTGGCCTCGCCGATCAGCCCGCTTCATGAGTGAGTGGCCCCACCTGAGCCGGTCGGGATGGACATCAGCTGCCGCAGCTTGACGCGCCGATCGCGATCGGACCCCGCTGAGGACGGCGAGGGCCTCGGCGAGCCGCCCGCCGGCCTCGTCGGGACGGTAGGCGGCCACGAGGAGGGTCGGGGCACGCACCCCGGCGACACCGCCCAGCAAGGCGAGGGTCTGGGCGTCGGCCCGGTGGAGGTCGTCGAGGACGATGGCCAGCGAACGATCCCGGGCCACCGCCGCGAGCCAGCACCACACCGCCCGGTGGAGCCGAAACCGTCCTTCGACAGCGTCGGCACCGCCTGTGCCTGCCGCGTCGATCAGCAGCGGTGCGAGGTCGGTGGCGAACGTCCCGGACGGGGGCGCGCTTTCGGCTATCCCGCGCGACACCTCCGCCCAGGCCCACGCTGGCGGGGCGCTTTCGGCATCGGGACAGCGACCGGTGGCGACGAGCCAGCCGCCCTGCTCCAGGCGCTCGGTCAGCCACCCGAGCAGCGCAGACTTCCCCAGCCCGCGCCTCTCCCGTCACCAGCGCGACCCGAGGACCCGCGGCGGTGGCCGCCGCGGTCGCGACCAACGTCGACAGCTCGGCGTCACGCCCGACGAACGGCTCCGCCGCGGGCACGGCCGCGCCTGGGACCGCGCCCCTGGCCCGGTCCTACGGCGGCACCGGAATCGCGGCCGACGACGGCCGGACGGGCGCGTTCTCGCGCGTGAGAACCGGTAGCCGCCCCTCCGGACCCGGCACTGAGGCGCGCAGCACCTCCACGCGCCGCGATCGTGCCAACTTCAGTGAGCCGGTGCCAGGTTCACTGAGCCGGGACACCCAGGTCTCGAGCCACCCGCTGGTAGTCGTCCAGAACGACGATCTTCATTCGGACATCGTACGACTATGATCACCGGGTGACGTTCGCGGGCAACTGGGATCATCTGGAACCGGCCACCAGGGAGGCCTACCGGCGCTTCGACGCCCTCACCGAGCAGGGCCTCGACCCCGGCCCCGGCACCGACTGGCGCCTTTACGGCACCTACGCCCACACCAAGCTCTGGCTCAGCCCGCAGGGCGGCCAGGACTACGACGAGCGCGTCCTGCGCCTGGTCCGCACCGTGGCCGGGCGCGCCGTCGACTGGACGCCCGACGACGCCTGGAACCTGGCCGAACGCGCCGGCTACTGGGCCCGCCAGGGCCACACCCGTCACGAGGAGCTCTATCGGATCCCGCTGTCGGCCGCCCACCTGCTCCATCCGCAACAGCGCCGCGACCTGTTCGGCCACCTGACGGACCTCGGAGAGCTTCAGCCGCTCCTGGAGAGCCTGCTCACCGAGAAGGGCCCAGCCGGTGCGGTCAGGAACGTGATCGGGGAGGCCGACCCCTTCGCCACGATGCTGGCCGAGGAGTACGGCCCCCGCCTGGCCGGAATGCTGCCGCTGCTGCGCCACTGGGCCACCGCCGACACACCGGCCCCAGGCGACGGCTGGTTGCCGGTCGTCTGCGACCTGCTCACCCCTGAGGCCATCGCCCTGGTCCACGAGCTGGTCACCCGCCTGGCCGCCTACCGGGGCGGCCCGTTCGTCTGCCACCACGCCGACATCAGCTGGAGCGAGGACCGCTTCCTGAAGGGCCGGACCGTCTCGGTGGCGCGCGGCCTGATCTGGACCTGCGAGGTCATTGACGAACCTTGGGTCCCGTCGCTGCTCGCCGACGCCGCCGTCACCTGCGGCACCGGCCACGATGGCCCCAGCTCCACCTGCCGCAGCGAGACCGTCGCCGACGGGGCCGTCGGCGTGCTGGCCCGCCGGGGCGGACCCGAGACAGTCACCCCACTGGCGCTTATTCAAACGCGGGTGCGGGCGGCGTCCGTACAGGAGAATGTCACTCGCGCGCTCGACGCGCTCGCCGACGCGGCCGCGCTGACCCGCGACCAGTTCCTCGACCGCACTCTGCCCACCGCCGACGCCACGCCCAGAGAGGTCGAGCAGGCGCGCACGGCCGCGCGCTACCGCCTGGAACAGGCGCTCATCCACCAGCGCGAATGGACCTGGCGTGAGGTCGGCGAGCACCTCCTCGACCACCCCGTCACTGGCTCCGACGCCCGCGCCCTGGTGTGGCGGATCCCCGGCGGCCCCTCCGGCCTGCCAGTCAGAACCGTCGACGGCTGGGAACTGGCCGGGCACCGCCCTGAGGGCCCGGTCGCCTTGTGGCACCCGGCCGACGCAAGCGCCGAGGAGGTGGGCGCGTGGCGCGAGAGGGGTCTGGCGCAGCCGTTCGAACAAGTCCTCCGCGAGGTGTACGCGGAAGAGCCGGATCGCGTCGCCGGTCACGTCGTGCGCTACGACCTGGCCCGGACGGAGCTGATCCGGCACGGCTGGACCGGCGTGTCGATCGGCTACTGGGAGCACGACTGTCACGAGGGGCAGGGCGAGGTGGTGCGCGACCTTGCGGACTGGCAGGCCCGCTGGCTTCTGCGCGTCGTCGAGGGCATGTCCGACGAGGGCTGGGACCTGGACGCGCTGTGCGCGACCAACCCGATGACCTTCCACCGCGCCGGCCAGGAGGTGCCGGCGGCGTCGGTGCCACCGCTGGTGCGGTCGGAGATCCTCCGAGAGGCCGACCTCACAGTCGCCGCCGCCTCGGCCGGCCCAGACGCCCAGCACCTGGTCGACTACTACGACGGATATTGGCACTAGAAGTTATGCAACACCGACACGACGATGCCCAGGATGACGGCCTCGTCGCCGTCGATGTCGCCGCGGGCGGGGTGCGTGGTTTGGGGACGACGTCGCCGCCCCGTCGCCGGAACTCCTCGACGGTCGCCTCGCCATCGATCATCGCACCACGATCTGCTCCCAATGAGCCTCGGGCTGCTGGCCGACCACGACAGTGTCCCGGACGTGCAGGAAAGCCGCTACTCTCGGCCGAGTACCCGGCCCCCGTGGACAGGCAAGACTCGTGCCCATCATTCGTCCAGCTCGCCATGGAGCTCGCTCGAAGTCGTCACCATCACCGAACCTGGCACCTACCAGGTCCTCATCGGCAACGGCGGGCCAGGCCTCGGAATCAGGCGGGGTGACGACTCCGAGGCCCTGCCCGAAGACGACCTGACGGCATGGCCGGTCGACAGTAGGGGAGTCGCTCACCCCTGCTCGGTGTGTACCTGCTGCAAGCAATGCGGCTGCGACACCAGCAGGCGGGGCCTGTGCGGCTTCTGCTCCGATCACGCACGACGGGTCGCCGAGGTCGAACCCCGCTTGGAACAGTGCTTGGCCGGCCTGGAGAACCCGGCCGACCGTTTCTGCGTCAACGAAGCGTCCGGCCTGGTCCACACGGCTGACTGTCCAGCGGTGAAACGGATCGCCAACCAGATCCAGCACCTCCTCGGGCAGGGGTGCACGCATAACTCTTACAGAGAGGACCGGTGCCTAGTGCTGTGCGTTCCTGATTGAGGGTGTGGATACCAGCTGAGCTGGGGGAATGATGCTTCCAAGGGGGCCATCATGCCGAAGCCGCTGTTGGCGCACCCGCCGCCGGACGCCGACGAGAAACACAAGCTCCGTAAGCCGGCCGGCGCGCGGCACGCCCCGGGCGACTGGATCTGGGACGACCACCACCCCAGCCCCGCACCCTCCGCCGCACGTTCGTCCACCGGCTGTGAGGAACGCAGCACTAGGACGGTTCGGGAGCTTCCCAGCGGGTGACCGAGAAGGTCGCGGATAGGGGGGCCTCGGCGGTCACGGCGGTCACCTTCAGCAGGGCGACGTACTTCTCGAAGCTGTCGAACATGCAGAACCGGTCCCCGGTCCGCAGTTCGGACACCGGCACGTCGAGGTCGTTGCGCTCGCCGCGCGCCGCGGCGTCCTGGCAGGCGGTGAGGTCCGGGTCGGCGCCGCCCTCCACCCGGGCCACGTATCCGCCGAACCGCACCTTCGGGCTTCCGGACAGGCAGCTCGGAAAGTACTCGACGTCCCCTCCGCCACCGGACAGTGTGTGCCGGTACCTGACGCGCGGCATGTCCGAACCGATCCCGACGCCGCCGATGCCGCAGTCGTATGCCTTGGCCACGTCGTCGGCCACCGTGAAGGGCTGGTTCTCGTAGACCTTGTCACCGGGCTGCGCCGGCGGGCCCTCGGTCCTGGCCGGCCCGGCCCACAGGGTCGCCGACAACGTGAGCTCCGCGACCGGGGAGCCGCTCACCTTCACCACGCGCAGGAGGACCACGCGGCCCTCTGCGGCGAAGTCCTCACAGAACCGGTCTCCCACCGCCAGGGCCTGGGTGCCGTAGCGGTCGATGTCCGTACCGCTGCCGACCGCCGCCCGTGCGGCGTCCCGGCAGCCCGCCTCGTCGAGGTCCCCGACGTCCGCGGCCGCCTTGGCGACGGCCACGTCGTCGAAGTCGAACCGCCCGTTCACCGAGGAGCATGGAGGCGACCACGCCAGGATGGGCGGCCTGCCCTCCTCCGTCTGCTCCCCGTCGTCATTGAGGCGCGGGTTCGACTCGTCGGACCCGAGGAGGCGCGGCCCGTTGTCCGCGAACTCCACGTAGATGTCCGACGGGCATCCGTTCTTGATCGCCTGGACGTCACTCAGCGAGATCTCCCTGTCCCGGTAGAGCAGCCCGGTCCTGGAAACCGTCGGCGTGGCGGACGCCGACCCTTCCGTCGTAGGGGATGCCGATCCTTCCGGCGCACGGGACGCCGATCCGGCCGGGCCCGCGGACCGTCCGTCGCCGTCCCCGCAGCCCGCGAGAACCGCCGCCAGAAGCAGCGCGAGGCCGGCGCCCCGCAGGGCCTTTCCCCGATGACCGTTGATTCCCCACATGTCAGCTCCTTGATCAGGTTCGTTGAGCCACCCACCGTCGACCGTCGAGGCTCCGCATGCCGGTTGTCGTCCGATGCCCGTCTACCGCCGGGTGTACTCCCGGGCGGCCAGGGAGGCGGCCAGGAGGTACGGGCCGAGCAGCAGGACGGCGCACAGCAACGCATACCAGAACCGCGAGCTGAGCGGCCCGAGCAGAAACCCCTCGGACGCCCACACCAGCACGGTCACCACGACGGGGGCCACGAAGAAGACGGACCAGGCCAGCACCCCGGCGAACCCGGTCAGCCACAGCCACCGGAACCACCGCCCGGCCCGCACGTCGGCGGGCGCGGCCGAGTCCAGCTCCGCCGCCTGCGCGGGGGTGAGCCTGCCGAACGCGCGCCGCAGCATCAGCGTCTTGACCCGCCAAAGGTCGCGGCAGCCGAGCGCGTTGACCAGCACCCCGTACAGGTCGGTGCGCAGGAAGACCATGCACTGCCACAGCAGGCCCGCCAGTTTCACGAACACCCATGTCGAAAGCGTCGCGTCCACCAGGGGGTCCGGTGACCACGTACCCTGCCGGATCAGCAGGCGGGCGCCCAGCAGCAGGCTGAGCAGGACCACGTCCACCGCCATCCCGCCGAGCAGCGGCCCGTAGCGGCGGCGGCGCGGCACCGTCCAGATCTGGGAGAGGTCGGTCTCCAGGACGGGCAGCATCATCCGCCGGTCCATCCCGAACCGGGACTCGACGCCGATCGCACGGGCGGCGAGCCAGTGCCCGCCCTCGTGCAGAGCCGTGGAGACCAGGACGAACGGCACGAGCAGCAGCGCGCTCAGCCCGACGTCGTCGAGCAGGAACGCGTCCCGGGCCGGGCTCGGGAACAGGGACGGCGAGGCGGCGAAGACGGCCAGGCAGAACAGCGATAGGACGGTGTAGCAGGTCCAGGCCACCGGTCCGAAGAAGGGACGGGCCGCGCGCTGGCTGACCCCCGCCATCCAGCGCCGCATCTGGATGGGCGCGGTGCGTACGGCCCGGCGTTCCACGTCGGGCCGGTCGTCGACGAATCCCAGCTCGGCGAGGGTCGCCAGGAACGACGGCATGTCCACGGGCTCACCGGCGAACGCCTCGGCCTCGGCTGCGGCCTCCTCCTCGGTCGCGCCGCGCAGCAGCGCCGAGATCACCACTCCGCCCACGGCCGGCATGGTCACGAAGGTGCCGGTGGCGGGATCGCCGACCAGTACCTCATCGTCCTCCTCGACCACGCTGAGCGGGCGCAGCGGGACCCTGCCGCTCATCGGCTCACCGCCGGGCCAGCGCGCACGCCGGGCAGGCGGGGTCACGGGGGAACGGTTGCCACACTGGGACGAGCCCGTTGAGCAGGTCGACGACCACCCGGAACCCGGCCGCGCGCGGCGGCTCGACGCCGGTCAGGTAACGCATGACCTCGTAGGCGACCAGCGACCCGACCTGCATCGCCATCGGCCCGGTGAGGCCGTTGGCGAGCCGCAGCCCGCGGGTGAGCCGATGGGCGACCGCCGCGGTCGTTCGTTCGTCAGGGCGGGGCAGGTCGGACTCGTCGCAGCGCAGGCAGGCGCTCTGGCCCGGGTCGACGGAGAAGTAGATGAGCTGGGTGCGGGTCATCCCGCCGGCCACCCAGGGGACGCCCGCGCGCAGCGCCGCCTCGTTGACCCACAGGTTCGCGTCCAGCGCGCCGTCGAGGCCGCCGGCGATCACCTGGACGTCCCCGGTCAGGTCCTTGAGGTCGTCCGGGCCGGAGATCCACCGGTCCACGGCGCGGACCTCGATGCCCGGGTCGTACGCGCGCACCCATTCGGCGGCGCGTTCCGCCTTCGACCGGCCGATGTCGGCGTGCTGGTAGAGGAACTGGCGGGCGAAGTTGCGCGGAGCGATGTCGTCGCGGTCCACCAGCGTCAGCGCGCCGACGCCGAGCCCGGCCAGGCACTGCACGAGGGACGAGCCGCCGCCGCCCGCACCGAGCACGAGGACGTGGGAGTCGCGCAGCCGCCGGACGAACTCCGCTCGCGACCTGCCGAGCCGGGCGAAGACCCCGAAGAACGTCAGGTTGGAGAAATGCCGCTCGTCGGCGTCCGGGTCGCCCAGCAGGCGTTCGTCGGCGTTCTCGACCAGGCCGAGGGAGTCGAGCCCGGTGAGACCGTCACGGACGTTGTCTCCCGTGACGGCCACGCCTCGCGCGGTCAGCGCCTCGCTCAGCTCCTCCGCCGTGGCCGGCCCGCGGGCCAGCTCCTCGAGGAGAGCCGCGATCCGGCCGTCCGGATCAGCCAGCGTGTACGCCTCGCGCGGGTCGTGGACCACCACCAGTTCGTCGCCGAGAGACTCCCAGGCGCACTCTTTCAACATCACCAGCATCGCTCATCCGCATCGCTCGTCGGGACGGAGCCGGTCGGGAGGCGGCCGTGCCGCCTCC
>NZ_JBSFPS010000376.1:0-7488 GCF_053588315.1 Streptosporangium sp. NPDC003464
GCCCTGGCTCCACGCCTACAATCACCACCGAGCACACACCGCACTCGGCGGTCACCCACCAGCCAGCCGCGTTCCTAACCTCTCAGGTCAATACATCTAGGCGGCTATCTCGATCCGCCCGTGGTCGCCGACCACCAGACGATGGCTGTCTTGACCGCGGCCGCCGGGACCGACGGTGGCGAAACGGCCGATGAGCGAGCCGCGCAGGCCGGTGACCTCGGAGATCGACGCGCTGTCCAGCACGATGGAGTCGGCCAGGCGCGCGGCGCGCAGCACGCAGTCACGGCCGATGGAGGTGTTCGGCCCGATGTGGCTGTCCTCGATCAGGGTGTTCGCACCGATGATCACCGGCCCCTCGATCCGGGACCGGACCACGCGGGCTCCCGGCTCGATGACGACCCCGCCGTCGACCCTGCTGGCGGCGTCGACCTCTCCGGCGATGCCGGCGTCCAGTCCGCCGAGCAGCCGGCTGTTGCACTCCAGCAGGTCCTCGATGTTGCCGGTGTCCTTCCAGTAACCGTCGTACTCGCTGGCCTTGACCTCGGCTCCCTGGGTGACGAGCCACTGGATCGCGTCGGTGATCTCCAGCTCGCCACGGGCGCTCGGCCGGATGGCGGCGACCGCCTGGTGGACGGCCGCGGTGAAGAAGTAGACGCCGATGAGGGCCAGATCGCTGCGCGGCTGCTGCGGTTTCTCCACCAGCCGTTGCACCGTGCCGTCCGCGGCCAGCTCCGCGACCCCGAAGGCCCGGGGGTCGGAGACCTTGCGCACCACGATCTGCGCGGCCGGGCGCCTGGTGCGGAACTCCTCGGCGATGGAGACCACCCCGTCCGGCAGGACGTTGTCGCCCAGATACATCACGAAGTCGTCATCGCCGAGGTAGTCCCGCGCCGTCGTCACACAGTGCGCCAGCCCCAGCGGCCGATGTTGCTGCAGATAGGTGATGCGCGCTCCGAAACGGGAGCCGTCCCCGACGGCTTCGGCGATCTCCGCCGCCCAGTCGCCGACGATCACACCGATCTCGGTCACGCCCAGGTCGCGGATGTTGCGCAGCACATGTTCCAGAACCGGCCTGTTCGCGACCGGGATGAGCTGTTTCGGCATGGAGTAACTGAAAGGGCGTAGTCGGGTACCCGATCCGCCGGCCAACACCAGAGCCTTCATGAGAATGCTTCCTTTGCCGCAATAGATGTTCGCAATAGAGGTTGTCCTGCCGGCATGCCCGCCCTCGGCCTCAGGCGCCGGAGGCGAGGCCGTCACCACTACGCGGCGCGGGGCCCTGCCGACTCGGCGAGGACGACGCGGGAGGTGCGGTGCACTTCGGCGTGTCGGCTCTGCGTGCATCGGTTGCACCGGTTGCTGGACTCCGACGGCCGGACAGGGCTGATGTGAGCCGGAGGCGCCGGATCGAACTCGTGCCGGAAGACGTCGATCGCCTTCTGCAGGCTGAGCGTGATCCGCCGCTGCTCCTCGGCCTCACGCATCAGGGTGGTACACCGCTCGCGGAGCTCGACGAGTTCGCGTTCCTCGACGACCGTCTCGCCGGCTGGATGATCAATCATTTCCTCTCCAAAATGTTCGTGCCCCAGATGGCTGGATCGACGTCAGAAGCGCCGGGTCGCTCATTCCGGGCCCCGGTCCCGCGGCCGCGCCTGCCGCGGGACCGGGGCCGGCGGGCGGAAAGCCCGCACGGCCACGGCTGGTCATGATGTAGGAGAAATGTCAGAAAAGATGGAACGGTAATCGTCATTTATTGCTTGGCTGCATTGTCGAAACTTACCGGCGAGGTGGCCGGACCGGCATTTCTTGACCTCCCTTTCCGTCTATCCCTCGTACCATCAACTCTGCACGTCCCGAGGCCGGGGAACCAGATGAATCAAAGTCAGCATGTTGCCTGCCGGTAGCCACTTCCTGCCGACCCGGCGCCGGACAGGGTAAAGGTCACCGGCCGGATCGATCCCGGAGTCAAGGATCGCTCCCGTGATCACACGGTGAATTCGGCAGCGGGACGATCCGGGGGGAGGAGCAACGGTCGTCGAGACTGAGCGCGGCCAGATCGTGGACGCTCTGGCACGGCCCGTCGAGCGATGCGGCCATGCGCCGGACCCCCTCGATGATCTGCTGGGGGGAGGTGGCGAAGTTGAATCTGACGAAACCCCGCCCGGGCGTGCCGAACCTGTAGCCGGGTGAGAGCGCGACCCTGCCATGACGCAGGAACACCGCGGCCGGATCCTCACCGAGGCCGAGGGCCTGGCAGTCCAGCCAGGCCAGGTAGGTTGCCTGAGGCGGCCGGTAGCCGACCGCGGGCAGATGTTCGGCCAGCAGGTCGGCCAGGAGCCATCGATTGGTGTCCAGGCCGGTCAGCAGATCGGTGAGCCAGGGCTCCCCGGCGGTGAAGGCGGCCTCGGAGGCGATCACACCGAGCAGGCCGGCGCACTCGCTGACCTCCTGATGGATGGCGGCGACGTCGGCATGGGCCTCAGGGCCGAAGATGGCCAGAGCCGCCTTGAGGCCGGCCAGGTTCCAGGCCTTGGCCGCCGAGACGAAAGTGATCGACCGGGCCGCGGCCGGCGTGTTCAGGGAGGCGAACGGCACATGCCGTACGCCGGGATAGGTCAACGGCGCGTGGACCTCGTCCACGATGATCCGGACCCCGTAACGGTCGCCGAGTTCGGCGACGGCCAGCAGCTCGCCGCGGCTGAGCACCAGACCGGTGGGATTGTGCGGGTTGCATAACAGATAGGCCTCCGCCCCCGTGGCGAAGTCCCGTTCCAGCCGATCCAGGTCGAGCCGGTAGCCGTGAGGGCCAGGGGAGAGCGGGTTGTTCACCACACGGCGGCCGATGCGGTCCAGCCAGTAGAAGAACGACGGGTAGCCGGGAGTGTTGACCACCACACGGGCACCCGGGTCGGTGACCAGGCTCAGTGTCTCGACGATCCCGGTCATGACATCCGGCACCAGGCGCATACCGGACGGCTCGGGTTGCCAGCCGTAGCGCCGGGAGGCGAAGCCGGCGAACGCCTCCGGCAGCCGTCCGGCGACCGCGTAGCCGGTGTCGCCGTGGGCGATGGCGGAGGTCAGCGCGGAGGCGATGGGTTCGGCGAGTGGCGTGTCCATCTCCGCCACCCACATGGGCAGCACGTCCGGCGGGCATTCCCGCCATTTGACGCTGCGTCGTTCTCGTAGCTGGTCCAGGTGGTACGCGGTGAGCGGGCTGTCGATCCGATCGGTACCGGCGTGGGTCACGTTGGTCAAGGGGATGTCCCTCCATTTCTCGGACTGCGCTGTGGAGCACGTGGTTTCAGGGTGGTTCCGATCGGCAGGAAGGCTCCGCCGGAGAGTACGGCCCGCCATGAGATGCGATGCTCCGTCCATGAACTCGGTGATGAAGGGATCGCCCGGCGTTCTGCTCCACCGGATGGAATTCACGCCGGACGTGCGATGGAGGGCCGGTGGAACACTCGACGTACAAGCGCGATTTCCTGCGGATCACAGTGCATCCGCCCGATCCACGCACCGTGAGAACCTCATCGAACTACCGATTATCCAAATTGTCCTTCCTCGTATAAATGTGATCCGTTATAAATGACTCTGCGCGCTTTGCGCGCCATAAACCAGACAGAACGGAGCCAGCAAGTTGCCTGTTGATGACCGCTTCCTGCCACCTATTGCGCACAACGGCCCGGCCAACAGAAACGACAATCCGTCCACCGCCGGATGATGAGAACAACGGCCGGAGAAATAAATTTTCTACCTGTCGAACGGTGAGCTGACCCGGCGCATCACAGGCACCGCCCCGGCATGTCTCCGGGCCGCGCTCGCTCGGGATCAGGCGAAAAGAATGGAGAAGGGCAGCCGTTACGGGCAGCATGGAGCGGTTGGCCACTGATCAAGAAGGCTTGGCGCACATGCTCATCGGAAACCTCGCCACACGCCTGGACCTGCTCAAGCCGGCACTCGAACTCGGTGACATCGTGCCGAGTTCATGCAACACGACAGGATCGGCACGCTCACCCGAGCCAGACGTCTGGCCGCGCGGTGGCCGGAATACTTCCTGGTGGTGCTCGACGGCGATGTTCCCGTGGCGCGGGCGGTCAGTGTGCCGGTCGCGTTTCCGCCCCCTGAGCGGACGGAGCTGCCCGACCACGGCTGGGACGGCGTCATCCTCTGGGCAGTGCAGGACGCGCTCGACAACCGGCCGACGACCACGCTGGTGACGGCCTGCGCGCCTGCGCCCATGACAACGGGATGGGCAGGCCGGTGCTACCGGTACGCCCCACCGGCAAGGTCCGGTACCCCGAACTGACAATGGAGGAGTACGCCGCCAGGCGCCGAGCCGACGGCCTCCCCCAAGGATCCATGACCCCGCACCCACGAGCGGCTGGGCGCACGATCCGTCAAAATCGCCCCGTCCCCGATGACCATCACCGGAACGCTCGAGCAGTGGCACCGATGGACCGGCGCGCCGCTCGCCGCCGGGTCCAACCTCGTCGAAGGAGGCATCACTCCAGTCCTGGCCTCGGCTGAGCAGGACCTCGGCGTCTACGTGGAACCGGACGTCCGGCTCCAGCACTCCCTCGAACCTGCCACCTGAGAGAGTGAAGGGCACCCGCCTCGCCGGCATGCTCACCTCTCCGATGGCGAACTGCCCCGCGACCCTCGACCTTCTTGCCCGCGCCGAAGCCATGGCTGACGGCCAGGACGGTGTCAGCGGGGTTGATCGACCACGAGTCGATCAACCCGGCCGCGGGCTCCGCACTCTTGACCTCCGACCCCGTCCACGGCGCGCGAGGCCCGATGCACGGCACTCAGGTGTTGGCACGGACGACCCAGATGGAAACGTGATCCTCACCATGGGTGTAGCGCAGGGTGAAAGAGTCCGTCACGATCTCGAAGGCATCAGGGATCATGCCGTAGGGACGCGCGCCGAGCGGCTCCGGCTCATCGACCAGACCATAGACGGTGTCGAGGACGGTGATACGCAAACCCGGCGGCAACGCCAGAACGGCCTGCTCAGCTTGGGGGTCGAAAAGGACTCGCCGCTTCAACGGCGCTCGCCCGGATGGGAGACGCCGAAGTGACTGTACATCTGCTCGGCGGTCTCGAAAGCGACCGGCGTGGTCTCTCCGCGTCCGGCGGAGTCGATCCGATCCTGGAACTCGGCGATCTCACGTTCGGCACGCAGCTTCTGGAGCTCGGTGTAGTCGTCCTCACTGATGAGTACGGCATGCTCGTCGGCTGACCGGCTGATTCTCACAGGGACGTGGGCATGAACGGCGCGGGAGACCAGTGTGCCCAGGCGCTTGCGAGCCTCGACGATTCCGATCTGTTCCATATCCATGTGAGCATAGTAGTTCATGTGTGCAGTGTGTACACCACTTCAGGAGTACTGCGGTGGTGACTTTGGATGAAGCCTGAGTGTCCGCAGAACAAGCCGGCTAGTGCTGTGACCGGGACGGTTCACTGAGCTGCCGACTTCGGCGGTTGGCTGTCAGGACTCATCCGGATGCATCAGGGGCATGACGGCTGAGCCGGTGCAAAGGCACAGGACGACCGACCAGGAACAGCAGCGGCTGCAGCAGATCGTGTGGCAGGGCAGCACCAGTTCGGCGTGCTATCGCCGGGCGATGATGCTGCTGGCCTCGGCAGAC
Source organism: Streptosporangium sp. NPDC003464 (assembly GCF_053588315.1). Taxonomy (NCBI): domain Bacteria; kingdom Bacillati; phylum Actinomycetota; class Actinomycetes; order Streptosporangiales; family Streptosporangiaceae; genus Streptosporangium; species Streptosporangium sp. NPDC003464. The sequence continues at coordinate 5,652 of NZ_JBSFPS010000376.1, forward strand.
GGGAACCACGTGTCAGTCATTGCTCAGCCAGTGCAGGCCGATAACAGACACGGTCCGCGACGTGATCCACCGCTTCAACGAGATCTGCCTGGCCTATCCGGAGGAGACCCTCAGCGGGCGGGAGACCGTCCCCACCTGCTCAACGCTGACGCCGTGAACATGCCCGCATCTGCAGCGAGAAAGGCACTCGCTGGGGCGGACACCCTCCCGTCGAAGCTGCCTGACCCATCGCTGACTGCACCCTTCGTGACGACAATCAATCCTCGGCGGGAGCCTGCGCGATCGCGACGAAGTTCTGGCTCATACCGATGACCGAAGGCTCCGTCTCGATCAGGCGCAGTACGGACAGTAGGTGGTCACGGTGTACTGCGTCCTCCAGCCGTTGGGCAAGGTCGGGGAGAAGCAGCTTGACATTGCCGCTCGCGCTGACGAGTACCCGTAGATCCAAGCCGGCTTCCCTGATCTCGCCGGCCAGCTCCTCCGGTAGGTGGAAGTAAGAGGTTGTGAACCCCGCGGGATCACCGCTTGAGTTGCGGTACTGCCCGTCAGCGAGGAATTGAGTGGTGTCCTTGATCTCGTCAGGGCTGGGCGCCTGGCCCCTGGCCAGGCTTTCAAAGATCGGATAGAACCGGGACAGCGCCTTCGCGACGACAAGTCCGCCTGGTCGTACCACCCGCCGGGCCTCACGCAACGCTGTGATGCGATCCGCCTTGTCCGTCAGATGGTAAAGCGGGCCGAGCAGCAGCACGACATCGACGCTGGCCTCGGTGGCCTCCAGCGCCCGGGCGTCACCGACCGTGATACTCGCAAGCTGAGCGGTAGCGGCCTGGGAAGCCGTGGTTGCCTGTTCGACGTGGAGGGGCACTGGATCAACCAGGTGCACCTCATAGCCGGCTGCCGCCAACGGCAATGCGTAGACGCCGGCGCCACCGCCTACGTCCAGCACTTGCGCAGGGACTGGAGGCAGATGCCGTTCCAGCAGATCCCACATCCGGAGGAACTCGATCCGCCGCCCTCCGGTGGCCAACCGATCCCGCTCCAGACCGTGCTCGTAGTACTCCAAGATCTCTGCATCTAGCATGGCGCACAGGATAGATGCCCGATCGTCCGCTCAGCGAGCGAAATTTAACACTTTCAGCCCCGTGCCTACCTACCTGCTTTGGAACTCGTGAACCATCCCGGTCACAGAGCACTAGGGCAGCGTGACCAGAGTCGCCGCGATGGACGAGAGGCGACTGAAGTCGGTGTTCGGGGCCGGGCAAAGTGGATGGAGTTCCGGATGCCTTTGTAAGTGGTGGGTGAGCAAATTGATGGCGGGCCACCTGGTAGGCAGAATGCTGATACACACATATGCATTTAAGTAGATTGAATAATAATCTAATACTTAATAAGTATATACCTAGTTACTTGTAACTTGGTTGTTACACTTAATAAGTTCACTGTGTGGTTCAAGATCAGTGCCAGGTTGGTGGAGTAGTCCTGGAAGATTGAGCGGCTTAGAAGAAGATCACATAGGGCCGGGGGTGCCCCAGGTGGCCGGCCGGCGCGAAGCGCAGGCCAGACCTCCGGACAAGCCTGATCTCAACATGGGTTCGATATCGATATTGAGTTAGATCATCATCTATTCATGCAGTTCACAGAGTCAACTAGCGATTTTCGGCTACTCGTTAGCGAAGCTAACGAGTTGAGGGAGATCGAGCGCGAAGCGCGAAGATCGTTTGTGTGGCAGGTCCATGTGGGGACCAGTAGTTCCGAACCGGGCGCTTTAGCGCCCGGGATAAGTTGTGCGGTGCCCAGCGCGAAGCGCTGGGCCAAGCCGGATACCCAGACCGCGGGG
>NZ_JBSFPS010000377.1:0-7471 GCF_053588315.1 Streptosporangium sp. NPDC003464
GCCGAAGTGGTCCAGGCGCACGCTGGCGATGCCGTCGCCCTTGAGCGGAGCGTGGATACGGCTGTACAGCTCCAGCCAGGTGTCGGAGTCGTGTTCCTTTCCGGAGATGTATCGGCTGACGGTGTGGAAGCCCGGCCGGGCGGCCCTGAGGTCAGCGGAGCTCGCCGTGCGCGGCCGTACGGCCATCGGCCCGGTCGCCCCCGGTGTCCCGGATCCGCGCCACGGCCACGCCCGGATCCATGACCAGCCCCCGGGCGAACAGGCGGTCGTAGACCGCGTCGCCGACGAGTGCCCTGGCCCGCCGCTCCGTACGCTCGCGGGAGGCCGCGGCGCCCTCGGGGGACACCAGCGCGTGAACGGCCGCGGCGTGCGCCGCCGCCGGGTCCGGCCCGTCCGGCTCCGCCGGGTCCTCCCCCCGCGTGCGGGGGGCTCCGGGGCCCTTCCCGGGCGTGCGAGGGGCCGCCGGCCCCGGCGGGCCGGGGCGGGACGGCTCCGCGGCCGCCCGCATCCGCCGGGCGGCGCCGAGCAGGCAGGCGGCCCGGCGCCCGTCACCGCCCGCCGCCGCGGCGGCGGCGAGCTGGTCCATCGCCAGGGCGCCGCCCACCGCGTCGCCCAATCGCCATTTCACCTCGAGCGCCGCCCGCGCGTGGGCCTCGGCGGCGCCGGGCTCGCCGCGGTCCAGCTCGGCGAGCGAGCGCACGTGGTCGCCCTGGGCGCGCGCCCACAGCTCGCCGCGTCCGGCGCACCGCTCCGCCTGCCGCGCCAGCACCTCCACGGCCCGGTCGGGCTCACCCCGGACGACGGACACCATGGCCAGCGTCACCTCGGCGGCGGCGAGCCCGGCGTGGTCGGGGCCCGCCCGCCCGGACAGCTCGGCCGCCTCGGCCGCGAGGCGGCCGGCCCCGTCGAGATCGCCGCAGGCCAGGGCGGCGGCCGCGGCGATCTGCCGGGCGCGGCCGGCGGCGGCGGGGTCGCCTGCGGCGATCGCCGTCTCGTACGCCTCGGCGGCCCGGGCGCGGGCCTCCGCCGTGTCGCCGTCGCCGAGCGCGGCCCAGGCGCACACCCACAGGGCCTTGGCCCGCGCCGGATCCGGCCGCGTGTGCCGCCGGAGCGCCCGCTCCAGGTAGTGGCGCCCCCGCCGCGCCTGTCCCAGACAGCACCAGACGAACCAGAGCGCGGTCACCAGGTCGGACCCGTCGTCGTGGTCGAGGGCGGCCGTCAGGTTCGGCAGCTCGCGCCGGGCCCAGTCGGCCCAGCGGAGCTGGTGCGGGCCGGACCACTCGGCCTCCGCCTTACGGGCCTGGGCCAGGTAGTGGTCGCGGTGGCGGCGGGTCAGGGCGTCTTCCTCGCCCAGCCGGCGCAGCCACTCACCGCCGTAGTCGCGGACCGTGTCGAGCATCCGGTATCGCGACCCCTCGGCGGTCAGGACCGACCTGTCCACGAGCCCGGGCAGCGGGAGCACCGGCAGCCGCTCGTCGGCGCAGACCGCCCGCGCGGCGTCGGCGTCGAACGGCCCGGCGAAGACCGACAGCCGTGCCCAGAGCAGGCGCTCCTGCGCAGTGCAGAGCTCGTGGCTCCAGCCGACCGCGGTGCGCAGCGTCTGGTGGCGTCTCAGTGGGGCGGGGCTCCCCCCGACGAGCAGCTCGAAGCGGTCGTCCAGCCGTTCGGCGATCTGCTGGAGCGACAGCGTCCGCAGCCGCCGGGCGGCGAGCTCGATGGCCAGCGGGATGCCGTCCAGCCGGCGGCAGACCCGGGCCACCGCCGCGGGGTCGAGGGTGAGGCCGGGCACCAGGGCGTGAGCCCGCTCGGTGAACAGCCGGACCGCGTCCGCCCCGGCGTCCCCGGGCGCCGCCAGCGGCTCGATCGGCAGGACCCGCTCCCCGGGCAGGCCCAGCGGCCGGCGGCTGGTGGCCAGCACCCGCGCGTGCGGGGCCTCGGGCAGCATCCGGCGCAGCAGCGCCGCGCAGGCGTCGGTCAGATGGTCACAGGTGTCCAGGACCAGCAGCAGCCGTTTGCCGGCGACGAAGTCGGCCAGCACCTCCGGCTGGGGGCGCGCCGACTGCTCGCGCAGGCCGAGGGCGGCGGCGATGTCGTGGCCGATCAGGTCGCCGTTCTGCTGGGCCGAGAGCTCGACGACCCACACCCCGTCGGCGAAGGAGCCGCGCAGCCGGTCGGCCGTCCTGACGGCCAGTCTCGTCTTGCCCACGCCGGCCCCGCCGGTGAGGGTCACCAGCGGTGACCGGCCGACCAGCACGGCGATCTCGGCGAGCTCCTCCCGCCGCCCGACGAGGCTGCTCGTCTCCGCCGGGACGTTGTCCCGGCGCGTCCGCGTCTGCGCCACCGCTCCCCAGCCCCTCCGCGTAAGGTGGCAAGCCAACCACGGAACCGGCCAAAGGCCCGCCAGGGTGCGGCACCCCCGGTTATGAGATCTTCTCCCCCAGCGCATATTTCACAGCGATGCCCAGGTCAAAGCCCTGCCCCTCGGCAAACAGGGTGTCGAATTCTCCACCGCCGAGGACCTTCACCGCATGGGTCACGGCCCGCTCCCGGACCGGGACGGGGATCGGTGAGCCGGACCGCGCCAGCCCGGAGGAGTCCCGGACGGCCTGGGCCGCGCCCAGCAGCCGGGCTCCCCGGCGCGCGGCTCCCCCCGCCACCGCCGCCCAGGCGATCATCTCGACGCAGGCGACGCTCAGGAGCGGATCCTCGAAGAGCCGCGCCGCGGCGAGCGCCGTCCTGGCATGGCGGAGCGCCCCGGACGCGCTGTCCTTGACGTGCTCGGCCCAGGCGGACACGTATTCCATCTGGGCACTGCTCCACTCCTCCCCGTGCGCCTCGCAGAGCGCCTGCCCCTCCGACAGCGTCTCCGCGGTCTCCTCGGGCCTGCCGGCCGCCAGCAGGCCGAGCGCCGTCAGCGTGTAGCAGGGCAGCAGCCCGGACAGCACCTCGCCCTTGGCCATGTGCCAGGCCATGGCCTCCTCCAGCAGCTCGACCGCCCGGAGGTGGTCGCGCCGCGTCAGGGAGATCAGGCCCTCCACCTGGGCGACGTAACCGGCGGCGCTCCCTTCGGCGTCCTCGGCGCGGCACCGGTCGAGCCGTTCCCGCGCGGCGCCGAGGTCGCCCTGGAGCGCGGCCACCCACGCGCAGACCCACAGCGCCCTGATCCGCTCGGGGCTGGGACCGGTGTCCCGGCGCAGCGCCGTCTCCAGGCAGTGGCGGCCCTCACGCAGCATGCCGCAGCAGATCCAGAGGAACCACAGGGTCCCGGCCAGGCCCAGCGCCGCCCGGGACCGTTCCGGGTCGGCCAGGCACAGCTCGAACGCCCTGCGGAGGTTGCGCCGCTCGGCCCGTATCCGGCCGTACCACTCCACCTGCCGGCCGGGCCACTGGACGGCGCACCGCCTGGCCAGCCGGAGGTAGTGGTCGCGGTGGCGGCCCTGGACCGCGCCGGTCTCACCCAGCCGGAGCAGCCACTCGGCGCCGAACTCCCGGACGGTGTCCAGCATGCGCAGCCGTACGCCGGTGGAGTGTTCCTCCCGCTGCACGAGCGACTTGTCGACCAGCCCGCTCAGCGCTTCGAGCACCAGCCCGGCCGGGAGCGGCCCGCCGGCGCAGACCCGCTCGGCCGCCTCCAGGTCGAAGTCGGCGGCGAACACCGACAGCCGAGCCCACAGCAACCGCTCGGCCGGGGTGCACAGCTCGTGGCTCCAGCCCATCGCCGCGCGCAGCGACTCGTGCCGCACCGGGCCGCCGCCGCCGGTCAGCAGGTGGTAGCGGTCGTCCAGCCGCCGGGTGAGCAGCGCGGGCGGCATGGCGCGCAGCCGTACGGCCGCCAGCTCGATGGCCAGCGGGATGCCGTCGAGCCCCGCGCAGAGCTCCGCCACGCCGTCCGCGCCGGCGGCCGGGCCCGCGCGGTCGAGCAGCAGGGCCACCGCGTCCTCGGCCGGGAGCGGCGGGACGAGGTGGATGTGCTCGCCCGACACGCCGAGCGGCTGGCGGCCGGTGGCCAGCACCCGGAGGTTGGGTGCGCGGCGCAGCAACGTGTCCACCAGCGAGGCCACCGCTTCGACCAGGTGCTCGCAGGTGTCCAGCACGAGCAGCGACCTGCGCGAGCCCAGCCACTCCGCCAGCGCCTCCTCCTGCGGCCGGGCGGGCTGGTCGGCCAGGCCCATGCCACCGGCCACGGTCTCCGCCAGGAGGTAGGGGTCGGTCAGATCGGCCAGGTCGACCAGCCAGAGGCCGTCGGGGAAGTCCGCCGCGACCTCCTCCGCCACCCGGCCCGCCAGCCGCGTCTTCCCGACCCCGCCCAGCCCGGTGAGCGTGACCAGCCGGGACCCCCGCATCAGGCGGACCACCTGTGCGATCTCTGCGTGCCTGCCGACGAAGGTAGTTTCCATGGGGTGGCCCATGCTAGGCCGCCGGATGTCGTTTGGGGGGCCGCTCTCAGGGAAGCGCTACTAGACTCTGCCTGTCCGCAGCCGTGGCCCCCGCGCCACGGCTTTCTGTTAGCGATCTGGACGGAACCGCATGTCTGGGTATGACCGCGTAGTGCAACCCGCGGCCGGTGACGAGGCCCTGGAGAACCACCTCGGTGGGGACGAGGCCAAGAACTACCGGCAGTACGAGCTCGACATGGTCGCCCCGCACGTGGGCCGCTCCATGCTGGAGATCGGCTCCGGTCTGGGCCATTTCGCCGAGGCGTTCCTGCCGCGGCTGGACCGGCTGGTGGTCAGCGACTTCGACCCCTACTGCGTGGAGCAGCTGCGCAAGCGCTTCACCGGCCGCGACGACATCGACGTGCTGCAGTTCGGCCTGCCGACCGACATCCCGATCGGCGAGAAGGTCGACACCGTCGTGATGATGAACGTCCTGGAGCACATCGAGGAGGACGTCGAGGCCCTGCGCTCCCTCGCCAGGGTCACCGTCCCCGGCGGGCGGATCGTCATCTGGGTCCCGGGCTACATGCAGCTCTACGGAGACTTCGACCGCAAGGTCGGCCACGTCACCCGCTACACCCCGGCCACCCTGCGCAGCACGGTCTCCAAGGCGGGCCTGGACATCGACGTGCTCAAGCCGATCAACTTCCTCGGCGGCATCGCGTGGTGGGCCGCCGTCCGCCGCGGCGGCGTCGGCTACCCCGACCCGCGCCTGGTCAAGATCTACGACCGCACCGTGGTCCCCGCCACCCGCTTCATCGAGCGCTTCGTCCGGCCGCCCTTCGGCCAGACCGTCTTCTGCGTGGCCCGCGTCCCGAAGTAGGCGCGACCCTCCCTCGCTGACCGTCCCGGACGTGATGTCTCCCCACGTCGACGGGTCAGCCACCGGAGCACCTCGGCCCTCGGCGAGGGCACCTGTGGGCATATCGGACTCCTACCGCGTCGTTGCTTTCCCGGAGCCGCCCCCCGGGCGTAACGTCGAGGTGATCTATGCCCGAGGAGGTCACAATGACCGATTACACCAAGGCGCGCGAGGTGGCCGAACAGGCCAGGGAGAAGGAATGGGCCCGCCCCAGCTTCGGCAGGCAGCTCTTCCTGGGAGACTTCCGCCTCGACCTGGTGCGTCCGGCTCCGGCGCTGTCCGAGGCCGGGACCGGCAAGGGCGGGGAGTTCCTCCGGGCGCTGCGGCGGTTCCTGGACACCCGGGTCGATCCGGCGCTGATCGAGCGGACCGCGCAGGTGCCGGACGAGGTGGTCAAGGGGCTGGCCGAGCTGGGCGCCTTCGGGATGACCATCGGGGAGGAGTACGGCGGGCTGGGGCTGAGCCATCTCGACTACGGCCGAGCGCTGATGCTCGTCGGGTCATACTGCCCGGCGCTGAGCACGCTGCTGTCGGCGCACCAGTCGATCGGGGTGCCGCAGCCGTTGAAGCAGTTCGGCACCGAGGAGCAGAAGCGGAGATTCCTGCCCCGCTGCGCGAGGGGCGAGGTGTCGGCCTTCCTGCTGACCGAGCCCGACGTCGGCTCCGACCCGGCACGGCTGGCCACCACGGCGGTGCGCGAGGGCGACGACTACGTGCTGGACGGCGTGAAGCTGTGGACGACCAACGGGGTCGTCGCGGGTCTGCTGGTGGTCATGGCCCGCACCGGCACGAAGATCTCCGCGTTCGTCGTCGAGGCGGACACCCCGGGGATCACCGTCGAGCGGCGCAACGCGTTCATGGGTCTGCGCGGCATCGAGAACGGCCTGACCAGGTTCCACCGGGTCCGCGTCCCGGCCGCCAACCTGATCGGCCGTGAGGGCCAGGGCCTGAAGATCGCGCTGACCACGCTCAACACCGGCAGGCTCTCGCTCCCGGCCGTCTGCGCGGGCAACGCCAAGTGGGCGGTGAAGATCGCGAGGGAGTGGGGCGGCGAGCGGGTGCAGTGGGGGCGCCGGATCGGGGAGCACGAGGCGGTCGCGCGGAAGATCGCCTTCATCGCCGCCACGGCCTACGCCCTCGAAGCGGTGATGGAGCTGTCGTGCCGGATGGCCGACGAGGAGAGCACCGACATCAGGATCGAGGCCGCGCTCGCCAAGCTGTACGCCTCGGAGATGGCGTGGAAGGTGGCCGACGAGCTGGTCCAGATCCGCGGCGGGCGCGGCTACGAGACGGCGGAGTCGCTGGCCGCCCGGGGCGAGCGCGGGGTCCCGGCCGAGCAGGTGCTGCGGGACATGCGGATCAACCGGATCTTCGAGGGCTCCACCGAGATCATGCAGCTGCTGATCGCCCGCGAGGCGGTCGACGCGCACCTGACGGCGGCCGGCGAGCTCATCGACCCGTCGCTGGACAGCAGGGCCAAGGCCCGCGCCGCGATGCGGGCGGGCGGCTTCTACGCGCGCTGGCTGCCGACGCTGGTCGCCGGGTCGGGCAACCGGCCGGGATCCTACGCGCAGTTCGGCGCGCTGGCCCGGCACCTGCGCTACGTGGAGCGGACCAGCCGCAAGCTCGCCCGCTCCACCTTCTACGGCATGTCCCGCTGGCAGGGGAGGCTCGAACACAAGCAGGGCTTCCTCGGCCGGATCGTCGACATCGGCGCCGAGCTTTTCGCGATCACCGCGACGTGTGTCCGCGCCCGCGAGGAGACCGCCGAGCTCGGGCGCAAGCCCGCCGAGATCGCCGACACCTTCTGCCACCAGGCCCGGCTCCGCGCGGACGCGCTGTTCGACCAGCTGTGGGACAACAGCGACGCCCGGGACGTACGGCTGGCGCGCCAGCTCCTGAAGGGCCGCTACACCTTCCTGGAGGAGGGCATCCTCGACGCCTCCATCGACGGCCCGTGGATCGCCGCCGCCACCCCCGGCGCCTCGACCTCCGAGAACGTGCACCGGTCGATCGGCTGAGAACGCCCCGCCCGAGGCGGCGGGGCGCGGCCCGGCGCGGATCCTCGCCCCGGCGGCTGCCCTCCGGGCCCTCGGTGTTGAGCAGGTAGGCCAGCTTGGTCTCGCGGATGATCCGCTGCCTGCCGGCCTCGTCCAGGGCCAGCGCGTCAAGC
>NZ_JBSFPS010000378.1:0-7462 GCF_053588315.1 Streptosporangium sp. NPDC003464
GGCCGCCGGCCGTCACCGGTCGGGAAGGAGCGGTCCTCAGTCGTTGAGGTGCTGGCGGAGGTAGGACTCGACCTTGTCGAGGGCCACGCGCTCCTGGGCCATCGAGTCGCGCTCGCGGATGGTCACCGCGTGGTCGTCGAGGGTGTCGAAGTCGACGGTGATGCAGAACGGCGTGCCGATCTCGTCCTGGCGGCGGTAGCGGCGGCCGATCGCGCCCGCGTCGTCGAACTCGACGTTCCACCGGCGGCGGAGCTGGGCGGCCAGGTCCTTGGCCTTCGGCGACAGGTCGGCGTTGCGCGACAGCGGGAGCACCGCGACCTTGACCGGCGCGAGCCGGTGGTCGAGGCGCATGACCGTGCGCTTCTCCATGACGCCCTTGGCGTTGGGCGCCTCGTCCTCGGTGTAGGCGTCGATCAGGAAGGTGAGCGTGGCGCGGTCGACACCGGCCGCCGGCTCGATCACGTACGGGACGTAGCGCTCGCCGGTGTCCTGCTCGAAGAAGCTGAGGTCGGTGCCGGAGGCCTTGCCGTGCGCGGTCAGGTCGAAGTCGGTCCGGTTGGCGATGCCCTCAAGCTCGCCCCACTCGCTGCCGGTGAAGTTGAAGCGGTATTCGATGTCGACGGTCCGCTTGGAGTAGTGGGACAGCTTCTCCTGCGGGTGCTCGTAGATGCGGAGGTTGTCCGGGTTGATGCCCAGATCGGTGTACCAGCCGAAGCGCTCGTCGATCCAGTATTGGTGCCACTCCTCGTCGGTGCCCGGCTTGACGAAGAACTCCATCTCCATCTGCTCGAACTCGCGGGTGCGGAAGATGAAGTTGCCCGGGGTGATCTCGTTGCGGAACGACTTGCCGATCTGGCCGATGCCGAACGGGATCTTCTTGCGGGCGGACTGCTGCACGTTGAGGTAGTTGATGAAGATGCCCTGCGCGGTCTCCGGCCGCAGGTAGGCCAGGCCGGACTCGTCCTCGACCGCGCCGAGGTAGGTCTTCAGCAGGCCGCTGAACTGCTTGGGCGCGGTGAAGGCGCCCTTGTTGCCGCAGTTGGGGCAGGTGATGTCGGCCAGGCCGTGCTCCGGGGCCTTGCCGTGCTTCTCCTCGTAGGCCTCTTCGAGGTGGTCGGCCCGGTAGCGTTTGTGGCACGCCTGGCACTCGGTCAGCGGGTCGGTGAAGGTCTCCACATGGCCGCTGGCCTGCCAGACCTCACGGGCCAGGATCACCGAGGAGTCGAGGCCGACGACGTCGTCACGGCCCTGCACCACGCTCTTCCACCACTGCCGCTTCACGTTGCTCTTGAGCTCCACGCCCAGCGGCCCGTAGTCCCAGGAGGCGCGCAGGCCGCCGTAGATCTCGCTGGAGGGGTAGACAAGGCCGCGTCGCTTGGCGAGGCTGACGATGGTGTCCATGATGTCCGTACGGCGTGCCATAAGGGAAAGTCTCCATCCGGCTGGAGGTCGGCGAGGAATGATTGAGTTCCCAGCTTAGGGGAGTCGGACGAGCGGGACGCGCGCATGGAGCATGACGCCTGCCTTGCGATGGAAAGGCCGGTTAAAGACGGTTCACGTCTTCGAAGGCGCTCGGCTCGTTGATCATCAGGGTCATCAGCGGATACATCGCCATCCGCGCGGCCCCCAGGGCGCGCCGGTAGAACCCGGCCCCCTCCCACTCGCTGACCAGCGCCCACAGCTCCGGCTCGTCCACCGACCGGGCGACCCGGCCGCGCACGTATCCGGGCTGTCCGGCCAGGGTGTCGACGATGTCGTGCGCCCGGGCCAGGAACTCCTCGGTCTGGCCGGGCGGCACCGAGTAACGGATGAGAGCCAGCATCCGCACAGCATGCCAGAGGACGGTCCCGCCCCCGCTCCCGGCACGTCGCCGGAGACGGGCGGCGGGGACGCGGGGACCGTGTCCGGCTACTCCCCGGTCACGCCGTCGATGCGCTCTCGCAGCAGGTCGGCGTGGCCGTTGTGGCGGGCGTACTCCTCGATCATGTGGACGAGGATCCACCGGTGGGAGCAGTCCTGCCCGCGGCGCTTCCGCTTGCCCACGGCGTCCAGCGGCACCTCGGCCGACACCTCGCGGGCGTGCTCGACCTCGGCCCGCCAGACGGCGAACGCCTCCTCGGCCGAGGCGGTGTCCGCGCCGTCGAAGTCCGCGTCGGGGTTGACGTCCTTGCCGTACAGCGGGGGGACGTCCTCGTCGTTGAGGATGTGCCGGAACCAGGCCCGCTCCACGTGGGCCATGTGGCGGACCAGGCCGAGCAGGGACATGGCCGACGGCGGCACGGAGCGCTCGCGGAGCTGGTCCTCCGACAGGCCGGCGCACTTGGCGGCGAGGGTCCCGCGGTGCCACTCAAGCCAGTTGTTCAACATGGCGCGCTCGTCGCCGATGAAAGGGGGAGGAATGCGATTGTCGGTCATGTTCGGCAACGTACCGCCCGGCCACGGCCGGCGAGGAACCGGACACAACCGCTGTCGGCCCCGTCCGGCGGCTCCGGAGACGGACGGCGAGGGACCCACCCGCCACCGACCCCACCCGCGGCTCCGGCCACGGCCGACGGGTGACCCGGCGCACTCGGCACCGGGTCCGCCCGGCCCCGGAGCGGGCGGGCAGGCGTGGGGCATGTCGCGCCGGGCGTCGCGGCGTTAGGCTCGGGCCGTGGCCGACAAACACAGCGAGCGACCCGCACACCCGCTGGCCCAGCACCGCCCTCAGCAGCGGAGACAGCGCCCGCTCCCACCCGGTGAGCAGTTCTTCACCCCGGGCGCGACCGGCCTGCGGCAGAAGGTCGAGCGGCGCAGCGCGGCCCCGCTCGTCTTCCTGTTCCAGCTCCCCCGCTGGATCGCCCCGGTGGCGCTCGTGGTCCTGCTCCTGACCGGTTTCGCCGTGGCGTCCTTCTGGGGCGGCCTCGCGGTGCTGCCGGTGATCGGGTTCGTCGGCTGGCTCGCCTACATGTCGTGGCCGTCGCTCGGCGCCAAGGGCCGCATCCTGCGTGTCGCCCTGCTCACCTTCCTGATCCTGCTCGCCGCCGACCGCTTCGGAGCCTTCTAGCCGCCGGAGCCGCCGGGGCGTCCGCCCCCTCTCCGACCGGTCGGTCTCCAGCCGTGATTTTGACAACCGTTTTCATTTGCGGTCATACTGGCGGACATGATGTCCGACTTCTCCCGACGTATGCGCATGCGCGGCGCGGCCCTGCTCGCTCTCGCGACCGTTCTCACCGCCACCGCCGCCTGTGGTTCCGGCTCAGCCGACTCCGCCCGGCCGGGCGGCGCGCAGGGAGGCAAGCCCGACGTCACCGCCGCCATGTATCCGCTGCAGTGGCTGGCCGAGCGGGTGGGCGGCCCCGACGTCACCGTCACGGGCCTGACCAAGCCCGGCGTCGAGCCGCACGACCTGGAGCTGTCCCCGCTCCAGGTGGCCGGGCTGGAGGAGACCGCTCTGGTCGCCTACATCAAGGGCGTGCAGCCCGCCGTGGACGAGGCGGTCGAGCAGCACGCCGCCGGCCGGGGCTTCGACGCGGCGGCGGCGGCGGTGAAGACCCTCCCGGCGGTCGCCGGCGACGAGCACGCGGAGGAGGAGGCCCACCCGGGTGAGGAGGAGCACGGGCACGATCTCGCCTACGACCCGCACCTATGGCTTGACCCGTCCCGTTTCGCGACCGTCGCCACCCAGCTCGGCGAGAAGCTCGCCGCCGTCGACCCGGCGCACGCGCAGGGCTACAAGGACCGCGCCGCCAAGACCGCGGCCGACCTCACGGCCCTCGACGGCGAGCTGGCCCGGGGCCTGAGCGCGTGCGGGTCGAAGGCGATCGTCACCAGCCACACCGCGTTCGGCTATCTCGCCGACCGCTACGGACTGCACCAGATCGGGGTCAGCGGCCTCGACCCGGACGCCGAGCCCTCTCCCGCCCGCCTCGCCGAAGTGGCGAAAGTGTCCAAGCAGGAGAAAGTGACTACGATTTTCACCGAGACCCTCGTCAGCCCCAAGGTCGCCGAGGTTCTCGCCCAGGAGGTCGGGGCCAAGACCGCGGTCCTGGACCCGGTCGAAAGCCAGCCGGCGGGCGGCGACTACCTGTCCGCCATGCGCCAGAACCTCACCGCACTTCAGGCAGCGCTCAACTGCCCGTAAAGGCAACACGTGACATCCAACCAAGCAGTTTTCACCATGAACGGCGGCCAGGTCAGCCTGGACCGCCGTCCGGTGCTCCGCGGCATCGACCTGACCGTCAAGCCCGGCGAGGTCGTGGCCGTGCTCGGCGCCAACGGATCGGGCAAGTCCACCCTCATCCGCGCCCTGCTCGGCCTGACACCGCTGTCCGGCGGCTCGACCCTCCTGTACGGCGCGCCGCCCGCGCGGTTCCGCGAATGGTGGCGGATCGGCTACGTGCCCCAGCGGCTCTCGGTGGGCGGCGGCGTGCCGACGACCATCCGCGAGGTCGTCGCCTCGGGCCGGATCGCCAGGCAGCGGCGGCTCCGCCCGACCAGCGCGGCCGACCGGGAGGCGACCGCCAGGGCCCTGGAGGCCGTCGGCATGGCCCACCGCGCCGGGGACCCGGTCCAGGCCCTGTCCGGCGGGCAGCAGCAGCGGGTGCTGATCGCCCGCGCCCTCGCCGGAGAGCCCGACACCTTCGTCATGGACGAGCCCACGGCCGGCGTGGACTCCCAGAGCCAGCAGCTCCTGGCCGACACCCTGTCCACGCTCGTCGACCAGGGCAAGACGGTCCTGCTGGTCGCCCACGAGCTCGGTCCCATGGAGTCGCTCATCACCCGCGCGGTGGTCCTCAGGGATGGATGCGTCTGCCACGACGGGCCGCCGCCCCACGCGGTCGGCGCGCACGCGCTGCCCGGTCACGACCATGTGCACCCGCACGCCGAGGAGAAGCCCTCGAGCCCGCTCGACTGGAGACCCGCACCGTGATCGACCTTCTGCAGTTCGACTTCATGCAGCGGGCGCTGATCGCCGCCCTCCTGGTCGGCCTGGCCGCCCCCGCCATCGGCACGTTCATCGTGCAGCGCCGCCTGGCGCTGCTGGGCGACGGAATCGGGCACGTCGCGCTGACCGGTGTGGCGCTCGGCTTCCTGACCGGCACCGCCCCCGTGCTGACCGCCGTGGCGGTCTCGGTGCTCGGCGCCGTGGCGATCGAGCTGGTCCGCGCGCGCGGCAGGACCAGCGGCGACGTGGCGCTCGCGCTGCTGTTCTACGGCGGCATCGCCGGCGGCGTGCTGCTCATCTCGCTGGCCCCGGGCGGCAGCAACGCCACCTTGATGTCCTACCTGTTCGGCTCGATCAGCAGCGTCAGCACCGAGGACGTGTGGGTGATCGGCCTGCTGGCGGTCGCCGTGCTCGGCGTGGTGGCCCTCTTCGGGCGCGAGCTGTACGTGCTCTGCCAGGACGAGGAGGTCGCCAGGGCCAGCGGGCTGCCGGTGCGCCTGCTGAGCCTGCTGATCGCCGTCACCGCCGCGCTGACCGTGGTCATCGCCATGCGTGTGGTGGGACTGCTGCTGGTCAGCGCGTTGATGGTGGTCCCGGTGGCGACCAGCCAGCAGATCACCAGGGGCTTCCGGAGCACCATGGCACTTTCCATGCTTTTCGGGATGGTCGCCACGGTCGGCGGGCTGACCTCCTCGTTCTACGTCGAGGTCCCCCCGGGCGCCATCATCGTCATCGTGGCCCTCGGAGGGTTCGTCCTGGCCCTCGGGCTCGGTAGATTCGTACGCCGGAGCCGACCACAGGAGTCCAGCCCATGAGCAACAGACGGGATGCCGTCCATGAGATCCTCCGCCAGAGCGAGGGTTTCCGCAGCGCGCAGGACGTCTACGCCGAGATGCGCGCGGAAGGCGCCAAGATCGGATTGACCACGGTCTACCGGGCGCTGCAGGCACTGGCCGACAGCGGCCATGTCGACACGCTCAGGACCGACGACGGCGAGTCGGTCTACCGCGCGTGCGCCAGCGGTGACCACCACCACCACCTGGTCTGCCGCCGTTGCGGGCGGACCGTGGAGGTGGCCGGGCCCGCGGTGGAGCGCTGGGCCGAGGCCGTCGGCTCCGAGCACGGCTTCACCGAGATCACTCACACCGTCGAGGTCTTCGGCACCTGCGCCTCCTGCTCGGACGCCGTCAAGCCCGCGGGCGCGTCGAGCCGGGTCTGAGCGGCCGGCCGGTCGGCGGGGTCCGCCGGACCGGCCACGGGCGACGGCCCGGCAGGGGCGGGCACGGCCGGGAACGGCGCCGAACGGACACGGCGGGACAGCGTAGGGGGACAGCGCGGAGGTCGCGGCGGACCCGGCGGCGGGCCCGCCGGACAGGTGTACGGGCGCGGCCGGCGTCACGATGACCGTCGTCCCGGTCACGGCCGGCGTCACGATGGCCACCGCCCGGTCACGGCGCGGCGGCGCGTGGTCACGACAGGCACCCCGAACACGCCCCGGAGAGATACGCTTCCGGGACGGCGAGCCGCCGTACGCGCCCCCCACGTTAGAACCGCATTCAACTGGAGGCAACATGCCATTTGGACATGACATGGTGTACTCGCTCGCCACCGTGGTCGATCTTGTCAACACCTCCTCCGCCACGGGAGGCCAGGACGGGCTGGTCACCCTGGAGCAGCTGACGGAGTTCGTGGAACGCCGGGAGGTGAGCGGCATCGGCGAGCTCGGCGCCGAGGACCTGGTCCAGGTGCGCGCCCTGCGCGAGGCCCTCCACAAAGTCTTCACCGCCCCCGACCAGCCCACCGCGGTCATCCGGCTGAACACGCTGCTGAGCGGCACCCGCATCACCCCGCGCCTGACCGAGCACGACGGTCACGCCCTGCACGTCCACTACTTCGCCCCCGGCGCCTCGCTCAGCGAGCACCTGTCGGCCGACCTGGGCGTCGCGCTGGCCCACCTGCTCGTCGAGGGCGAGTGGGAGCGCCTGCGCACCTGCTCGGCCCCCGACTGCGGGCACGTCTTCGTGGACGAGTCGCGTAACCGCTCCCGGGTCTACTGCGACAGCCGCACCTGCGGGAACCGCATGCACGTCGCCGCCTACCGGGCCCGGCGCCGCGCCTGAGGCCACCTTCCGTGGTCGCTTACGGGACGGCCCCTCCGTCCCGCACGCCGACTCCGTGCGGCTCCGGCCACGAGGCCGGGACCGGCCGCCTGCGCGAGGTCAGGGGCTGACGGCCCCGAGCGCGCCCTGACCGCCGCGGGCCCTCCGCCACGGCGGGGACCGGGCCCCGCCCGCGCGGCGGCGGCCGGCGCCTCAGAGCGCGCCGAAGTCGCCGTGGCGCCCGGCGCCCGCGGCGAACCGGGCGGCGCCGGCCACCGCGCCCGGCAGGGCGTCCATGCCGTGGCGCAGCTCGCCCGCCATGGCCTCCTCCTCGGCCAGCCCCTCCTGCTCCAGCACCGACAGCCGGTCGCCGCGCATGCAGCCCTGCGGGAAACGCGCGATGGCGGCGGCCAGGCCCTCGGCGGCCTCGCGCGCC
>NZ_JBSFPS010000379.1:0-7449 GCF_053588315.1 Streptosporangium sp. NPDC003464
GCCTTGTATGGTCCGGTCTCGCAGGGCACCTCCCTGGGTCTGGTGCAGATGACGCGTAAGCGGGTCGGACAGGGCCTCCTGGAGGCCTTCTCCACCGTCTGCGAGTGCTGCAACGGCCGCGGTCTGCACGTCTCGGCCGAGCCGGTCGAGAGCAAGCCGGAGCCGCGTGGCACCCAGGGCAAGATGGCCGTGGAGAAGGCGGTCGCCGAGAAGCTCGGCAAGGACGCCGGCCACGCTGTTGCGGCCAGCGACCAGTCTGGCCGTGATACGGTGACCGATGCGCTTGACGACGTCCCGACCGAGGACGCGCAGGGCATACAGGCTTCCGGCCGGGGGCGGCGACGCTCCCGCAAGGCCAAGTCGGCCGAATAGGTCGGCAACCAGGCAAGGCCCCGCCGGCCGTCAGGCCGGCGACCGCCGACGTTCCGCCCGGTTCGACCAGGACACCGGTAATCCGGTACCCTGGTGAACCGGTGCGCTCATGGCGCGCCCTGTTCGCGCGCCTACCCGGTTCGTCGGTCAACCAAGTGACCATAGCCGGATGCGGGGCGCAGCATCCAGCGAGCAAGTAGTCAGAAGAAGGGTTCCGCGGTGTACGCGATCGTTCGTTGCGGCGGCAGGCAGCAGAAGGTCTCCGTCGGTGACGTCCTCGAGGTGGACAAGGTCGCCGGCGAGGTCGGTTCCACGGTTTCGCTGCCGACGGTGCTCGTCGTCAACGATGGCGACGTGACCACCGAGACGGGCAAGTTCACGGTTGCCGCCGAGATTCTCGGCGAGACCAAGGGTCCGAAGATCCGGATCCTGAAGTACAAGAACAAGAGCGGCTACAAGAAGCGCCAGGGTCACCGCCAGCGTTACACGCAGGTGAAGATCACCGGCATCAACCAGGCCTGAGTTTCGGGAGTTTTGCGAGATGGCACACAAGAAGGGCGCGTCGTCCACTCGGAACGGCCGTGACTCCAACGCCCAGCGGCTCGGTGTGAAGCGCTTCGGCGGCCAGCTGGTCAACGCCGGCGAGATCATCGTCCGCCAGCGTGGCACCCACTTCCACCCGGGCGACAACGTCGGCCGCGGTGGCGATGACACGCTGTTCGCGCTGGCCGCCGGTCACGTGCAGTTCGGTGTCAAGCGCGGTCGTCGCGCGGTGAGCATCGTCCCGGTCGCGGAGTAGATCCGCACCGACAGACGTTAACGGCAGGGGTGGATCGCATGGCGCGGTCCGCCCCTGTTGGTGTTGTAAGCGGGTATTTCCGCAGATGGGGGTAGGAGGGCAGACATGCCGGACTTTGTGGACCAGGTGGTCCTGCACATCAAGGCCGGTGACGGGGGACATGGCTGCGCCTCTGTGCATCGGGAGAAGTTCAAGCCGCTGGGCGGCCCCGACGGCGGCAACGGCGGCCGCGGCGGCGACGTGATCCTGGAGGTCGACCCCAACACGGCCACGCTGCTGGAGTATCACCGCCGCCCGCACCGCAAGGCCGACAACGGCAGGCAGGGCTCGGGCGCCAACCGCGACGGCGCCAACGGCGGTGACATCATCCTCTCGGTCCCCGACGGCACCGTGGTCAAGGACGCCCAGACCGGTGAGGTCCTGATCGACCTGATCGGCGCCGGCACCCGCTACGTGATCGCCGAAGGCGGGCACGGCGGGCTCGGCAACGCCGCCCTGGCCACCGCCAAGCGCAAGGCCCCCGGCTTCGCGCTGCTCGGCGAGCCCGGCGACGAGCTCGACGTGATGCTGGAGATGAAGAGCGTCGCCGACGTGGCGCTGGTGGGCTTCCCGAGCGCGGGCAAGTCCTCCCTCATCGCGGCGCTCTCCGCGGCCCGGCCGAAGATCGCCGACTACCCGTTCACCACCCTGGTGCCCAACCTCGGCGTGGTGACCGCCGGCGACACCGTCTTCACCGTCGCCGACGTGCCCGGCCTCATCCCGGGCGCCTCGGAGGGCAAGGGGCTGGGCCATGAGTTCCTGCGCCACGTCGAGCGGTGCAACACGCTCGTCCACGTGATCGACTGCGCCACCATGGAGCCCGGCCGCGACCCGATCAGCGACTACGAGGCGATCGAGGCCGAGCTGAGGGCCTACGGCAAGCTGGAGGACCGGCCACGCCTGGCCGTGCTCAACAAGGCCGACGTGCCCGACGCCCGCGAGCTGGCCGACATCGTCCGGCCGATGCTCGAGGAGCGGGGCATGCGGGTCTTCTCGATCTCCGCGGCCACTCACGAGGGCCTCAAGGAGCTGACCTACGCCATGGGCGAGATGGTCGCCGCGGCCCGGGCCGCCGCGCCTGTGGTCGAGCCGACCCGCCTGGTCATCAAGCCCCGGCAGCTCGGCGACGCGGGCTTCACCGTGCGCCGGGTCGACGACAACACCTTCCAGGTCACCGGGGTCAAGCCGGAGCGGTGGATCCGCCAGACCGACTTCACCAACGACGAGGCCGTCGGCTACCTGGCCGACCGGCTGGAGCGGCTCGGGGTCGAGGAGGAGCTCACCAAGGCCGGGGCCACGGCCGGGGCCGAGGTGGTCATCGGGTCCATGGAGAACGGCTACATCTTCGACTGGCAGCCGACCCTCAACGCCGAGGCCGTGCACCAGGGGCCGCGCGGCTCGGACAACCGGCTCGGATGACCTGCCCTCCCCCGAAGACCCCGTGAATGAAGACCCTGCGAAAGGTGCCTGTCGTGGACTCTGTGCGCGATCGGATCCGTACGGCCTCACGCCTCGTCGTGAAGGTGGGTTCGTCCTCGCTCACCACCCCGCAGGGGATGATCGACGTCGACCGGGTGGACGCCCTGGTCGACGTGCTCGCCGCCCGGCGCGGGACCGGCACGCAGGTCGTGCTGGTCTCCTCCGGCGCGATCGCGGCCGGTCTCGGCCCGCTGGGCCTGGCCAGCCGGCCGCGTGACCTGGCCACCCAGCAGGCCGCCGCCTCGGTCGGCCAGGGGGTGCTGGTCGCCCGATACACCTCCTCCTTCGCCCGTTACGGCCTGCGCGTCGGCCAGGTGCTGCTGACCGCCGACGACATGATGCGCCGCTCGCACCACGTCAACGCCCAGCGGACGCTGGGCCGGCTGCTGGAGCTGGGCATCGTCCCGGTGGTCAACGAGAACGACACCGTGGCCACCGACGAGATCCGCTTCGGCGACAACGACCGGCTCGCCGCCCTGGTCGCCCACCTGACCCGCGCCGACGCGCTGGTGCTGCTGTCGGACGTGGACGCCCTCTACGACGGTGATCCGCGCCGTCCCGGCGCGCGCCGGCTGGGCGACGTGCGGGGTCCGGACGACCTGGTCGGGGTGGAGCTGGGCAAGGGCGGCGCGGTCGGCACCGGCGGGATGGTCACCAAGGTGCAGGCGGCCAGGATCGCCACCGGGGCCGGTGTGCCCGTGGTCCTGACCGCCGCCGCGCACGCCGCACAGGCCCTGGCGGGTGTCGACATCGGCACCTGCTTCCACCCGGACGGCCGCCACCCGGGCACCCGCCTGCTCTGGCTGGCCCACGCCACCACCGGCCGCGGCCGGCTCCATCTGGACCACGGCGCGGTCGAGGCCGTGGTGGGCCGCCGCAAGTCGCTGCTGCCCGCCGGGGTGACCGCCGTGGAGGGGGAGTTCGCCGCCGGAGACCCGGTGGACCTGTGCGGGCCGCTCGGCGGGGTGCTCGCCCGCGGCCTGGTCAACTTCGACGCCGGGGAGATCCCGGAGCTGCTGGGCCGCTCCACCCGTGAGCTGGCCGCCAGCCTCGGTCCGGAATATGAACGTGAGCTGATCCACCGTGACGACATTGTCATACTGGAGTCTCACCACTAGTTCATTGGAGCGCGAGATGTCCGAGGACTTCCTGAAGGTAGCCCTGGCGGCTAAAGAGGCTGCCGCCGAGCTGGCCCCGCTGCCGAGGGCCCCGAAGGACGCCGCGCTCCGCGTGATCGCCGACGCGCTGGTGGCCCGGTCCGCCGAGATCGTCCAGGCCAACGCGCTCGACGTGGAGCGGGCCCGGGAGAGCGGCACCTCCGATTACATGATCGACCGGCTCCGGCTCGACGAGGCCCGTGTCGCCGCCATCGCGGAGGCGGTCCGCCAGGTCGCCGACCTGCCCGACCCGGTGGGCGAGGTGATCCGGGGCAACACGCTGCCCAACGGGTTGGAGCTGCGCCAGCTCCGGGTGCCGCTGGGCGTGATCGGCATCATCTACGAGGGCCGTCCCAACGTGACCGTGGACGCCGCGGCGCTCTGCCTGAAGAGCGGCAACGCCACGCTGCTGCGCGGCTCGTCCAGCGCCTACGAGTCCAACACGGTCCTCGTCAAGGTCATGCAGGACGCGCTGGCGGGCACCGAGGTCCCGGCCGGGGCGGTGCAGCTGGTCCCCGGCCTGACCCGCGACTCGGTCAAGGAGCTCATGCGGGCCCGCGGCCTGGTCGACGTGCTGATCCCGCGCGGCGGGGCCTCGCTGATCAATTCGGTGGTCGAGGAGTCGACGGTCCCGGTCATCGAGACCGGCGTGGGCAACTGCCACGTCTACGTCGACGCCGACGCCGACCAGGACCTGGCGATCGAGATCCTGCTCAACTCCAAGGTCCAGCGGCCCTCGGTGTGCAACGCGGCCGAGACGTTCCTGGTGCACGTGGCCGTGGCCGACGCCTTCGTGCCGCGCGCGCTGGCCGCGCTGGCCGCCGAGGGGGTGACGGTGCACGGTGACGCCCGGATCGCGGCCTACGGCGAGGTGGTGCCGGCCGGCGAGGACGACTTCGGCGCCGAATATCTCTCGCTGGACATCGCCGCCGCCGTCGTCGACTCGCTGGAGGACGCGGTCGCGCACATCAGGAAGTACGGCTCGGGCCACACCGACGCGATCGTCACCCGCTCGGTCGGCGCCTCCCGCAGGTTCGTCGCGCTGGTCGACTCCGCGGCCGTGGCGGTCAACGCCTCGACCCGCTTCACCGACGGCGGCGAGTTCGGCTTCGGCGCGGAGATCGGCATCTCCACCCAGAAGCTGCACGCGCGCGGTCCGATGGGCCTGCCCGAGCTGACCTCCACCAAATGGGTCTACACCGGCGAGGGCCATCTGCGCACCGGCACGGGCACGGTCGTCGCCTCCCGTGGAGCCGGTGACAAGTAGGAGCCGCCGCCGCGGGCGTCTCCGGTGTCATGGCCGGACGGGGCGCCGGCCTCACCCGCGCCCGTCCTCGACGCCGGGGCGTCCGCGGGCCGTCCTGACCGACGTCACGCCGGGCCGGCCGTCCGGGCCGGCCGTCCGGGGCGGGCCGCCGTCCGGGGAGGGCCGCTGTCCGGGGCCGGGGGGCGCTCCCGCCTCCACGGGCGGCTCCCGCGGTGAGGCCGGTGCTCCGGTGTTCCGCGGCCGACCCGGTCCGGCATCTGCCCGGTCACCGAATGTAGTAGCGTGTCGCTCCAGGTAATCGAAGCCCCTTGTGGTTTGACTGGGCTTCATGGAAATCGTGGTCGCACTCCTGTTTGTCAGCCTTGTGCTGCTCACGCTCGACAGGATGATGCTGTGGCTGGAGCGCCGGGGGCATGTGAACTGGCGGCGCACCGGCCGCCGGAGCCTGTCGGCCGAACCCACGGTTGAGCTGGACAGCCTGCTGGCGGCCCCCTCCCACGAGAGCGCGCACCGGCCATGAGACGGGCCCTCTACGACCTGGCCGCGCTGATCGCGCGGCTCGTCCTCGGCGTGATCTTCATCGCGCACGGCTGGCAGAAGCTCAGCGCCGGAGGTGTCGAGGCCACCGCCACCATGTTCGCCTCGGCGGGGGTCCCGCTGCCCAGGGTGGCCGCCGCGTTCGCCATCGTCGTCGAGTTCGGCGGCGGGGTCCTGCTCATCCTGGGACTGCTGACCCCGCTCGTCGGCCTCCTGATCGCCGCCGACATGCTCGGCGCGTTCTTCTTCGTCCACTCGCGTGCCGGAGTGTTCATCACCGAGGGCGGATTCGAGCTGGTCGGAGCCCTGGGCTCGGCCGCCCTGCTGCTGGCCGCGGGGGGAGCGGGCCGGATCAGCCTGGACCACCTGATCTTCGGCCGCCGGAGGGAGGCGCGCCGCCGGGGGGCGGAGAACGTCCCGGCGTACGTCCCGCCCATCGCGGCCGAGCCGCTGCGGCCGGTCCCGCCCGCCGCCCAGCCGCCGGCGCAGCCCCCCACGGCCGAGCCCCAGCCGCCCACGCCGCCCGGTGAGCCCCAGCCGCCCGCCCCACCCGGCGGCGAGCCCCGCCCCGGGCCGCCGGACTCCGGGCCCCCGCCACGCTGATCTTTCAGCGGTACGGCGCGCCGCCGGATATTCGTCACACCTGCCCGCTATGGTGTTGTCTCCTATGGCTGGAGGGCAGGGGAGCGAGCGCAAGCGAGCGACCCGATAGGCACAGCGGTCTTGGACCCATGTGGCCGACGCGGGAGGTCACGTGGGTCGTCTCGGGCGAGTCGGCCCCTATACGTTGGTAGAGCGCCTCGGCCGGGGCGGCATGGGCGAGGTCTACCTCGCCACCAGCCGCCGGGGCGAGAACGTGGCGCTCAAGATGCTCCACGACGTCGTCGACTCCGACTCGGAGGCCCGAATACGGCTCGAGCGCGAGGTCCGCGCTCTCCGCAGGGTCGAGAGCCCCTACGTCGCCCGGGTCGTCGACGCCGACCTCGCCTGCGAACGGCCCTACATGGTCATGGAGCACATCGAGGGGGAGACCCTCTTCGACCGCGTACGGCGCGGCGGCCCGCTCAAGGGGGCCGCCCTGATCTCCCTCGCCCAGGGCCTGGCCACCGCGCTGTCGATCATTCACGCGGCCGGGGTCGTCCACCGCGACCTCAAACCCGCCAACGTGCTGGTCAACGCCAGAGACGAGCCCGTCCTGATCGACTTCGGCATCGCCCAGGTCCTGGACGCCACCCGGCTCACCCTGACCGGCACCTTCCTCGGCACTCCGAGCTACGCCGCCCCTGAGCTGTTCGTCGACGAGCCCGTGGGCGAGCCCGCCGACGTGCACGCCTGGGCGGCCACGGTGGCCTTCGCCGCGACCGGGCGCCCCACCTTCGGCCGGGGCACGGTCGAGGCGCAGATGTACGCCATCCTCAACGGCCAGGCCGACCTGGCGGGCATCCCCGCCGCGCTGCTCCCGCTGATCCGCGCCGCCCTCCACCGCGAGGCGGCCAAACGCCCTACCGCGGCCCTGCTCGCCGCCAGGTTGGCCCGGCTGGCCCGTGCGGTCTCGCCCGAGCCGGCGCCCGCGGCGGCCCGGCCGGCGGGGGAGAAGGCCGCTCCGGCCACGTCCAGGAGGCCGGAGGCACGGACCAGGTCCGGGGCCAAGACGGAGGAGCCCCCGCGCGGCGGCCGGCCGGCTGTCAGGACGGGTGAGGCCGACCGCGGGGCGCGTCCGGCCGCGGCCGGGTTCCCCGCCCGGGCCATCTGCCCCGACTGCCACGTCGAGCAGCAGGTCAACCAGGACGGCACCCTCC
>NZ_JBSFPS010000380.1:0-7449 GCF_053588315.1 Streptosporangium sp. NPDC003464
GGAGCTGGCGCCGAATGCCGAGGTGGCCTGATGCCTGAGCCCACCTTCCCCCAGGAAGCCGCCCACGTCGCACGCCAGATCGGAGCCCCTCAGGCCGGGAGCGCCTCGTCCCCTCAGGCCGGGAGCGCCTCGTCCAGGAGCCGCGCGTATGTGTCGCCCAGGACGTCCCAGTCGACCTGGGCCGCCGCCGCCCGGGCTCTGGCCGACAGCCTCGCCCGCAGCGGCCCGTCGTCGAGCAGGCGCACCAGTGCCGCCGTGAAGTCGCCGGCCGACTCCACCGTCAGGCCGCACTCCAGCCGGCTGATCATCTCTGTCGGGACCCCGCGGTATCCGACGACGGGCACGCCGCAGCCGACGGACTGGGCCACCTTGATCGACGAGCGCTCGTGCGCGATCCGGCGGGGGTATATCCCGACGTCGAAGGCTGCCATGCAGGCGGGCACCTGCTCGGCCGGCACGTGCCCGACGAGCTCGATGTCCTGCCTGTGCTCAAGCTTGCGCCCGAGGGCTCTGCCGACGCCGCCGACGAGCCAGAGCCGTGCCTGCGGGCAGGCGGCCACCACCGGCGGCCACAGCTCGTCGATGAGGTGGTCCACGTTGTAGAGCTCGTCGGAGCCCCGGTCCGTCCCGGTCAGATGCCAGGCGGCGACGTAGCCCACGGTCAGCTCGCCCGGCCGCTTCCGCTCGCGCATCTTCCGGGCGGCGGCGGGGTCGGGCCCGGACGGGCGCAGCCCGTGGCCTATGACATGGATCGGGCAGGTCAGCCCGAGCTCCCGGTAGCGGTCGGCCGCCGCCTCGTTGGTCACCACCAGGGCGGCGACCTGCCTGGCGGAGCGGAGCGCCGAGACCTCCCGCTCGGTGAAGAACGGATCGTCCATGTCGACCACCACCGGGAAGTCGACATAGGGGAGGTGCCTGGTGTTGGTGACGAATCCATACCGGTAGGCCCGGGCGGCCATGCCGAACAGGGCACGGCCGTGGACGCCGATCGTGGAGTTCAGCGCACGGAACTGGAGGCCGCGCATGACACGCCGGTCGGAACAGACCAGCAGCAGGTTGTCCACGCGGCCGAGATAGGGCAGCAAGCTCTCATAGCGGGCATTATTCACGCTCTTGAACCAGATATTCGTATGGAATATCCGGCCCTGCCCGACATTACCGTTTATCAGGTCGGTCACACTGACCTGGTTGAAATTCACAGGCGCCACGGTCCACCAACCGGCATGTCCTATCAAGGACGACACGCTGGATCACCGAGACGACCCACGGCTTACCAAGTGCCCCAAATAAGCTGACTCGATCATGAGCGGGTACGGAATATGGAAACATTTCGCCGCCACCGTGACGGCAGCGATGAAGCGGGGCGAATCCCGGGCTAGCTTCTCCGACGTACCTGGCCCAGTGTCGAGGAGCCCACATGAAGGCAGACGGCCGGATTCGCGTCATGGAGATCATCGCCCGGATGAACGTGGGCGGCCCCGCCACCCAGGTGATGGGGCTGTCCGAGCGGCTGAACCCCGAGGAGTTCGATCACCGCCTCTACACGGGCCACGTCGGCGCCGCCGAAGGCGACCACCTCGACCTGAAGGGGTCGGCGGTGCGCGTTCACCTGATCCCGGGTCTCGGCCGGTCGATCCGGCCTTCCAGCGACTACCTCGCCCTCATCCGGCTGATGAGCGCGATGCGCGAGTTCCGGCCGCACATCGTCCACACCCGGACGGCGAAGGCCGGCGCGCTCGGGCGCGTGGCCGCCTGCCTGTCCGGCGTCGGCTCGGCCCGCGTCCACGTCTTCCACGGGCATCTCCTCAACGGATACTTCTCGCGTCCCAAGCGCGCGCTCTACGTCCAGTCGGAGCGGGTCCTGGCCTCCATGGCCGACCGGCTGGTGACGGTCGGCTCCCGGGTCCGCGACGAGCTTCTCGGAGCCGGCATCGGCCGGCCGGAGCAGTACGTCGTGATCGCCCCCGGTGTGCGGCTCGGCCCGGTCCCCGACCGCGGGGCCGCCCGGGCCGCGCTGGGCATCCCCCCGGACGCGCCCGTCGTGGCGTACGTGGGCCGGCTGACCCAGGTGAAGCGGCCCGACCGGTTCGTCGACACGGCCCACGCCGTGCTGAGGCGGGTGCCCGGCTGCCACTTCGTCGTCTGCGGCGGGGGTGAGCTGCACGGGCAGGTCGAGCGGGACATCGGGCCGCTCCGGCACGCCTTCCACCTGCTCGGCTGGAGGAAGGACGTGGAGACGGTGTACGCCGCCGCCGACGTGGTCCTGCTGACCTCCGACAACGAGGGCACGCCTCTCACGCTCATCGAGGCGGGGATGGCCGGCACCCCGGCCGTCTCCACCCGGGTCGGGAGCATCGCCGAGATCGTCCGGGACGGGCAGACCGGCCTGCTGGCCGGCACCACCGCCGGCGAGCTGGCCGAGCACGTCGTGAGGTTGCTGTCCGACCCCGCGCTCGCCCGCCGGATGGGCGAGGCGGCCCGCCAGTGGACCAGGGCCTCCTTCACCGTGGAACGCCTCGTCGCGGACACCGAAGCCCTTTACCGATCGCTGGGCACGGGGCACCGCGATCGTCTCGGCACGACAAGGATCATGGGAGGGATGAACAGGTGAGAGTCCTGGTGACCGGTGGAGCGGGATTCATCGGCGCGAATCTGTGCCGGGCGCTCGCGGCCCGGCCCGAGGTCGAGAGCATCACGGTGCTGGACGACCTGAGCAGCGGAGACCTCGCCAACCTCGGCGAGGTCGGGGTGGACTTCGTGATGGGCAGCATCCTGGACCGGGAGCTGCTGGCGGAGGTCGTGGCCGGCGCCACCCACGTCGTCCATCTCGCCGCCCGGCCCTCCGTGCCCCGGTCCCTGAACGACCCGCTGGCCTCGCACTCCGTCAACGCCACGGGCACCCTCCATCTCCTGGAGGCCTGCCGCGCGAGCCGGCCGCACGTGATCCTCGCCTCGTCGTCCTCGGTGTACGGCGACTGCCGGGAGCAGCACAAGCACGAGGATCTCGCCACCCGGCCGCTCAGCCCGTACGGCGCCAGCAAGCTCGCGACCGAGGCGTACGGCCTGGCCTACGCGGAGAGCTTCGGCCTGCCGGTGCTGCCCTTCCGCTTCTTCAACGTCTACGGGCCGATGCAGGCCGCCGACCACGCCTACGCGGCCGTCATCCCGGCCTTCGTGTCCGCGGCCCTGCAGGGCCGGCCGGTGCCGATCCACGGTGACGGGAGCCAGGCGCGTGATTTCACCTACGTGGGATCGGTGGTCGACGTCCTGACCGACGCGGCCGTCCGCCGGGTGACGAGCGGGAGCCCGGTGAACCTCGCATTCGGGACCTGCGTCTCCCTGCTGACCTTGAAAGACGCCCTCGCCTCGGTCCTCGGCCGGCCGGTCGAGGCGACCTTCCTGCCGCCCCGGACGGGCGACATCCACCAGTCACAGGCCGCTGCCCGCCTGCTGGCCGGCCTGTTCCCCGGCGTGCGCCCGGTGTCGCTGGACGACGGGCTCAGCATGACGGTCACCTGGTTCGAGAAGGCCATGAGCCAAGACCCCGGCCGCCACGAGGGCTCAGCACGGGCGTCTGACGCCGTGCCCTCGTCATCCACAAGCACGTGTCACACATGAGATCGGAAGAGCCGATGAGCAACTCAGCAGGGAGCACCTACCTGATAACCGGGGGGAGCGGTTTCGTCGGGTCCCATCTGACCGACGCGTTGCTCGCCCGCGGTGACTCCGTCGTGATCCTGGACAACCTGTCGACCGGCCGGTCCGCCAACCTCGCCCACCTGGCCGGGCACCCCCGGCTGCGCGTCGTCCACGGCTCGGTCCTCGACGAGCTCATGGTCGACGAACTGGTCCACCGATGTGACGTGGTCGTCCACCTCGCTGCCGCCGTCGGGGTCAAGCTGATCGTCGAGCAGCCGCTGCGCTCCCTGACGACCAACATCCGCGGCTCGGAGATCGTCATCGAGGCCGCGCACCGCTACCGGCGCAAGATCCTCCTCACCAGCACGAGCGAGATCTACGGCAAGAACTCCGGCGGGCCGCTCACCGAGACCTCCGACCGCATCCTGGGCAGCCCGGCGGTGGTGCGATGGGCCTACAGCACCGCCAAGGCCGTCGACGAGATCCTGGCCAACGCCTACCACAAGGAACGCGACCTGCCGACGATCGTCGTCAGGCTGTTCAACACGGTGGGGCCGCGCCAGAGCCCGGCCTACGGCATGGTCATCCCGCGTCTGGTCCGGCAGGCGGTCAGCGGTCTCCCGCTCACCGTCTTCGGCGACGGCACGCAGACCCGGTGCTTCGCCCACGTCGGGGACGTGGTCGAGGCGCTGGTGCGGCTGCTCGACCACGACGGCGCGGTCGGCCAGACCTTCAACGTCGGCTCGAGCGAGGAGGTGAGCATCCTGGAGCTCGCCAAACTGATCACCGAGCTCGCCGGGAGCACGTCCGGGGTCGATCTGATCCCCTACGCCGAGGCCTACGAGGAGGGGTTCGAGGACATGGCCCGCCGGGTCCCCGACACCAGGAAGCTCCGCGAGCTCACCGGGTGGGTGCCCAGGCGGTCGCTCGACGACGTCCTCACCGAGACCATCGCGGAGGCCCGCGCCGATCTGGCGGCGTCCCAGCGGTGAACGGCGCCACTGTCGTCATCGTGAGCGCGACCGGCGGCCTGCTGGCCGCCGGGGCCACTCCGCTGCTGGGGCGCCTCGCGCTGCGCTGGGACTTCACCGACCGGCCGGGCGGCTACAAGGCGCACGAGCGGCCCATCCCCTACCTCGGCGGCGTCGCGGTCATGCTGGGAACGGTCATCCCGGCAGCCGCCGCGCTGGGCCTGGCCGATCTCCGGACCACCGCGATCATGATCGCCGCCGTGGCGGTGGCCCTGCTCGGGCTGATCGACGATCTCTCGTCCCTGTCCCCGTTCACCCGGCTGGCGGTCGAGACGGTGGCGGCCGGCGGGGTCGTGCTGGGCGGGGTCCAGGCGCCGCTGACCGGGAGCTGGCTGGACACTCCGTTCACCGTCCTGTGGATCGTCGTGATCACCAACTCCTTCAACCTGCTCGACAACATGGACGGCGCGCTGGGCGCCATCACGACGGTCAGCGCCGCCTTCCTCGCCGGGACGGCCTTCGTGTACTCCCATCCGGCGATCGGACTGGTCCTGCTGACCCTGTCCCTGGCCAGCCTGGGCTTCCTGTTGCACAACTGGGCGCCCGCGAAGGTGTTCATGGGGGACACCGGGTCGCTGTTCATCGGATTCGTCCTCGCCTGCTCGGCGGCGCTCCTGATGACCGGGCAGGGCTCGGGCACGGTGGTCGCGGGACTGCTCCTGCCGACCTTCATCGCGACCGTCGACACCGGGGTCGTGTTCCTGTCGCGTAAGCGGGCCGGCCGCCCGCTGCTGCAGGGCGGCACCGACCACGTCTCCCACCGCATCCGCCGGCTCGGCCTCAGCACGCGGCTCACGGCTCTCACGCTCGCCGCCGTCGCGGCCGTCACCGGCGCGCTCGGCCTGATGACGGCCCTGGGCTGGGTCTCCCCGATCATCGCGACGATCGCCGCGATCGGGACGGCCCTCATCCTGATCGGTCTGCCGCAGAGAGTGCACGTCTATCCGTCAGGCCGTTCCAAGGCCCATGCGACAAACATCCGCGAAGGGCGGCGATGATCCAGTGGATCTGCTCTACTACATAAGGCTCGCGCGCAGGAACTGGCTGCTCATCGTCTTCTCCCTGCTCCTGGCCGTGGCCACGGCGTCCGTCGTGACCGCCGGCACGCCTCCCAAATACGTCGCGACGATCACCATGCTGGTCTCCGGCCACGACAGGGAGGGCAGCCTCTCCACCGCCTACCAGGCGGGGATGCTCTCCCAGCAGCGGGTGCAGTCCTACGCCGAACTGCTGACCAGCCGCCGCATGATCAGCCAGATCGCGGCGGGCGAGGACGTCCAGCGCCTCCAGGACAACATCACCGCGGAGTCCATCCCCTACACCGTGCTCATCCGGGCCACGGTCGCCGACACCGACCCCGCGCGGGCGGCGCGGCTGGCCAATGCCCTGGGCGTCGAGTTCCCCAAGCTGATCGACCAGATCGAGCGGCCCACTCCCGCCGGCCGCGCCACCGTCAGGGTCACCATGGTGGACGAGGCGGACGTCCCCGTGGCGCCGGTCAGCCCCAGGCCGCTGGTCAACCTCGGACTCGCCATGGTGATCGCGCTGTCGGTCGCCGTCGGCTCGCTGATCCTCCGCGACCGCCTGGACACGACCATCAAGTCGGACGAGGCGCTGCAGCAGGCGTCGAAGACCTCGATCCTCGGGACCATCGGCTACGAGCGGGACGCGCGGCGCCTGCCGCTGATCGTCCGCAGCCGGGGCCGCTCCTCCAGGGCTGAGGCGTTCCGCTCGCTCCGCACCAACCTGCAGTTCATCGGCGTCGACCGGCACCCGAAATCGCTGGTGATCACCAGCTGCCTGCCGGGTGAGGGGAAGTCGTCGACCGCGGCCAACCTCGCGATCACGCTCGCGCAGGCCGGATGGCGGGTGATCCTGGTGGACGGCGACCTCCGCCGCCCGCGCATCCCGCGCTACCTCGGGATCGAGGGCACCACGGGCCTCACGGACGTGCTGATCGAGCGGGCGCGGCTGCAGGACGTCATCCAGACCTGGGGAGACGCGGAGCTGGCGGTCCTGCCGAGCGGCCAGATCCCGCCGAACCCGAGCGAGCTGCTCGGCTCGCGCGGGATGCGCAACGTGCTCGCCCAGCTCACCGAGAGCTACGACATGGTGATCGTCGACGCGCCGCCGCTGCTGCCCATCACCGACGCCGCGACGCTGGCGGCGATCTGCGACGGCACCCTGCTCATCGCGCGCTACGGCAAGACCCGGCGGGAGCACGTGGCCCGCGCCGTGGAGATGCTGTCGTCGATCAACGCCCGCGTGGTGGGGACCGTCCTGAACTTCGCTCCGGCCAGGAACAGCCAGTACTACGGCTACGGTTACGGTTACGAGTCCGACGCCGAGGCGAAGGGCAAGGCCAAGGCCAAGGGCTCCGACGCCGAGGCCAAGGCGCCGGCTAACGCGTGAGCAGCCGGAGCGGGACGGCGAGCGACGTGGCGATCCTCCGTCCGGCGGCCCGGTAGGCCAGCCGGGAGCCGCCGTAGGGGTCGGGGATGTCGGGCTGGTCCACGTGGACCAGCCCGCGCAGTGCCCGCACCTCGGTGAGCAGCGCGCGGGCCCGCCGTACGGGATCCTCGTGGCAGGTGACCGCGGCGGCCGGCACGGCCCGGGCCAGCGCGCCGAACTCGGCGATGGTGAAGGCTCGGGCGGCCGCCGGCAGATGCTTGGCCACCGATCCGGCGCGATGCTCGGCGGTGGCCGTCAGCACGAGATCGGCGGCGGCCACCAGTTCGGAGGTCAGCGGCTGGGCGGCGAACCCGCTGGGGTCGCCGCC
>NZ_JBSFPS010000381.1:0-7321 GCF_053588315.1 Streptosporangium sp. NPDC003464
GCAGGGATTCCACCCGATGATCCAGCAGGTCTACGCCGACCGGCTCAAGACCTGGGCCGACTGGCAGGACCTTTCGGCAGAAGCTCACGGCACGCTCGTCGGCAGAGGCTCACGGCACGCTCGCTCAAGAAGATCGGTGACGCTCTACCGGCTCCCGGACGACGCCTCCGTGGAGCCGTCGTCGCCGTGATCATCCGCTGGGGCGCCGGGGGTCATCTCCGGGGCGGAGCGGCGCTCACCCCGCAGAGGGACGATCCGGCGGCGCGGTGACGGCCACGATGTGATCCCTCCCCTGTACCGGCCTTCTCCGGCACCCGCGGACGATCCGCGGGACGGGACCGGCGCCACCGGTCACGCATGCCGGGCCCGGATCGCAGGGGTGACGTGGGCCGTCGGCACCGTGCTCTCGGCGCGCGTCGGACGGAGCAAACGCGGACCGGAGGAGATGGACATGTTCAAGAAGGCCCTGCCCGTCGCGATGGCGGCGGCCGCCCTGGTCACGCTGGCCGGGGCGCCCGCGTCCGCGGCGGCCCCGGTGGCACCCGCGTCCGCGGCGGCATCCGCGGTCACGGTACCGAGAATCGAGATCCTCCCCGGAACCTCCCTGCGCCTCAGGGAACCGAACAGCGTCTTCGTCTGCCCGGAGGGCGAGGTGCTGACCGGCCGGGACCACAAGGGGGACGAGAACGGCTGGACCACGTACTGGTGCGGCCGGATCGTCATCGACGGTGAACCGGTCTTCGTGAAGAACGGGGGGTGGAGCCCCACTGTTGTGGAGAGCAGCTCCCGCTTCTCCGCTTTCAACGACCGGGTCATCCTCGGCAGGAGGCACGACGGCGACGAGAACGGCCTGACGCAGTACTTCACCGGCACGGTGCACTGGCGCGACACCCAGGTGCGGGTCGCCTCTCGGAGGTGGACCACCGCGATGAAGGAGAGCGACCACCTCGGACGGGCGAGCTACAACGAGGTCATGATCGGCCGTTGGCACAACGGGGACGAGAACGGTGACACCTTCTACGAGTTCGGTAAGGTCGCTCTCACCGTCGGCGGCTGAGACCCCGCGCTCGCCGTCCTTGCCGCGCGCCGACGAGACCGCCTCCAGCGCCGGACGGGGGGCGGGCGCGGCTCACGGGGGACCCGGGTGCCGGGTCCTTACCCGGCGGCCGTCGTCTCCGGGACGGGGACGGCCGTGAGGCGCCGTGCTCTCAGCAGCGGGACGGCGGCGGCGAGCGCGGCCACCGTGGCCAGGACCAGGCCGGGGAGCAGGGTCAGCGGCGTGGGTGAGGGACCGCCGAGCCCGGCGAGCCACTCGGCGGGCGCCTCCAGCAGCGTTCCCAGGCCGTCGGCCAGGGCGGTGAGCGCGAGCAGCAGGCCGCCCACCCGGCCGAGCAGCCGGTCGGGCGTGATCGCCTGGCGGTGGCTGAGCAGGGCGATGGCGACGACGACCGTTCCGGTCAACGGGACGGATCTTCCGATCAGGTGCCAGAGATGCCCCCAGCCCGTGCCGGACAGCGCGAGCAGCAGCATGAACGGCTGGCTCACCAGCACGGCCGACCAGGCCAGCCGGAAGGCGCCGAGCCTCCGGTGCAGCAGCACGGCCAGCAGCGCCCCCAGGAAAGGCGCGCTGTAGAGCGGCAGCATGACCGCCCACCAGATGAACTCGCCCCACGGCATGTGGCTCAGTGCCGCGTCCGTGGCCGCGCTCCGTGCCTCGTCCGTCACTTCGTCGGCGAGTTCCGCCGACAGCGCCGACACCACCAGATACAAGGTGATCGCCCGTAGCGCCGGCTGCCTCACGGTGAAGCGGATCCCCTCCGCCATCTCCCGCCACAGCCCCGCCCGGGGCGGCGGTGGCTCCTCGACGGCGGCGACGCCGCGCCACAGCGACGCCGCCCCGGCCATCGCCACGCTGACGACGACCAGAAGCGCGAACTCGTCCCCGTCCAGTAAGGACAGCGCCGGCGCCAGCGGGAGAAGGAGGAGCTGCGGCAGCACCGACAGCAGGGCGTTCGCCGGGACCAGGCGCTCACGCCCGACGACGGACGGCAGGTAGGCGTCCTGGCCCACCGATGCCACCGCCGCCAGGGCGGTCGTCGCCATGATCACCGCGGTGACGTGCGGACCGCCGGGCGCGCCCAGACCTTCGGCCACCGTGACGGAGGCCACCGCCACCGTCCCCAGCAGGGCCATCACCATCAGTACGGACCGGCGCCGCACCCGGTCGACCAGCACCCCGAGCGGCAGCCCCAGCAGGATGGGCGCGAGGGTCCCCGCGGCCCCGTTGAGGACGATCACGTCGCGAGGGTCCGTCGGCGGCTCCGGGTCGCTTCCCAGCAGGCTCGGCTCGGCGAACATGAAGGAGATGTGGAGAGCGGCGAAGGCGAGACCGAAGATCAGGAACCGCCGGGACCGTAACGGGCTGGGGGTGGTCATCCGGCCATCATTTCCATGATCGTTCGGCCATCGCAAACCATCGGGGAGATCGGCTGGACGCGGTCACGGGCGTGTCGGAGCCCGGCGGTCATCGGTCCGTCCGCGCCCACCACCCGGTGACCGGCCGGCTCCGTCGGCGATCCGGCACCCGGCGGTCATCGGTCCGCCCGCGTCCGGCACCTGGCGGTCATCGGCCCGGCCCCGTCTGTGGTCCGGAGCCCGGCCGGACCGTGATCCACCGCGCCCGCTCCCGTGGTTGACACCCTCGTCCGGCCAGGCAACGATCCTTTTCGCCCGGCCATGTAACGCTCCGTCCGCCTTTTTCCAAGCAGGGATGTATTCGGGAGGACGACGAAGGGAGCACGGCCGGTGCGCCTCAGACAGAAGGGGTCGGCGGAGATCTCCACCGACCCCGAGGCTTTCGAAGCCTTCTACCGGCGCCACGTCGAAGCGGTCACGCGATTCCTGGCCCGCCGGGTGGCCGACCCGCACACGGTCGCCGACCTGGTCGCGGAGGTGTTCATCGCGGTGCTCGACTCGGCGCACACCTACCGCCCCGGCCTGGGCAGTGAGATCGGCTGGTTGTACGGCGTGGCGCGCAACACCCTGTCCGCCGAATGGCGGCGGGCGGCGCGTGAACTGCGTATCGCCGGCCGGATCGGGGGACGCCGCCTCCTCGACGCCGACGACCTGTCGCGCATGGAGGAGCGTCTGGACGCGGAGAGCACGGCCCGGCGGGCCTTCGAGGCCATGGCCGGACTGCCCGAGAGCGAGCGCGCCGTCCTGGAACTGGTCGCCATCGACCAGCTCTCGGTGGCGGAGGCGGCCGCCGCGCTCGGCATCCGGCAGGGGACCGCCCGGGTCCGGCTGCACCGCGCCCGCCAGTCGCTGCGCCACGTTCCCGGCGTCGTCCCACCCGCTGTCATGGAAGGACTCCGATGAACTTCGAGGAGAGACTGCTCATGGAGCTGAAGGCAGAGATCGGCGAGCGGAACGAGCGGGCGGCACGGGGACCTGCCCGTTCGAAGATGCGCCGCCGCCTGCTGGCGGGGGTCGCGGCCGCGGGCATCGCCGCCGCGGCGGTGGTGGCCGTGCCGCTGGTCACCGGGACGGAGAGCCCGGCGTACGCGCTGACCCAGAACCCGGACGGATCGTTGACCTTGAAGATCAACGAGTTCCGGGACCCGGACCAGATCGAACGGGACCTGGCCGAGCTGGGCGTCAAGGCAGATGTCTCCTACGTCAAGCCGGGCAAGTGGTGCGCCCCCGACCGCGGGCGGATGGCGGGGCCGTCGTCGTCCGTCGACGCGGCGGACCTGAGGAGCAAGGACCCCAAGGTCAAGGCCAGGGCTTTGAAGCTGATGGAGGACTCGCCCTCCGAAAGGGCGTACGACCTGGTCCGCAACGGCGGCGGGGTGAGGATCTACCCCAAGGAGATCAAGCCGGAGCAGACCGCGGTCATGATGTTCACCGAGAACGACGACCAGACTTCGGGCCCGGAGAAGCCCAGGGCGCTCTGGCAGTTCGGTTTCGTCCTCATCGACGGCCCGGTCAAGCCGTGCACGGTCGTCGACGACCCGTCCTGGAACGACATCGGCGACCCGGTGAAGAACCCCGAGGCGTTCCCGCCCCCGGGCAGCTGATCCACTGATCCACGGGAGGTACGGCGGGCGCCCGCCGTACCTCCCGTGAACCCTCCGGCCGGCACGTGCCAGTTGCCGCGTGCCGCGGCCGGAGGGGCGTCGGTGGCGGGGTCAGGCTCTCTCCTGCCGGGGCATGACGACCTCGCGGACGATGAGCAGGACCGCCGCGACCATGGGGATGCCCAGCAGGGCGCCGACCACGCCGAGCAGCGCGCCGCCGACCAGGGCCCCGACGATCGTGGCCAGCGGCGGGACGTCCACCGAGCTCTTCATCACGCTCGGCGCGATCCAGTAGTTCTCGATCTGCTGGTAGACAGTGAAGAAGATCACGCAGATGATGCCGACGGTCGGTGAGACGAAGAACCCGACGAGGGAGGCGACCCCGGCCCCGATGAAGGCGCCGACCATCGGGATGAGGTCGGTCAGGGCCACGATGAGGGCCAGGGCCAGGGCGTAGGGGACCTCCATGATGACCAGGAAGAAGAAGGTCGTCACCCCGGCGATCAGCGAGATGATCAGGTTCCCGGCGACGTAGCCGCCGATGCTGTCGATGATCTGGTCGCCGAGCAGGCCGGCGCGGGTCCGGCGGGACCTCGGCACCAGGCGGTAGGCCATCTTCTTGAGCGAGTTCAGCGAGCCGAGGAAGTAGAGCGTCAGGACCAGGACAGTCAGCGCGTTGAAGACCGCCCCGATGAGCACCTGGCCGAAGCCGAGGACGCCGCCGAACATCTGGCTGCCGAAGTCGCCGCTCGTCACATACTGCTGGATCTTGTCCAGGAGCTGGAAGCGCTGGTCCAGATCCCGGATCATCGGGTTGTTCTGCAGCTCCTGGACGTACTGCGGAAGCTTGGCCACGAAGTCGGTGGACTGCGTGGTGAGCGGGGGCACCACGGCCAGGCCGAAGGCGGCGAAGACGGCGATGACGCCGAGGAAGACCACGGTGATCGCGGCCAGGCGGGGGAGCCCGCGCCTGTGCAGGTTCTCCACGGCCGGGTTCAGGCCGATGGCGAGGAAGAGCGAGACGATGATGAGGATCAGCACCGAACTCGCGCTCATCACCGCCTGCACCAGCCACCAGGCGGTGAGCACGCCCAGTGCGGCGGTGAAGCCGAACACGAACGGGTTGTTGCGCATCGACCGCCCGGGCCGGCCGAAGGGGAGGTCGGCGGAGGCCGCGTCGGCGGAGGTCGCGTCGGCGGCCGCCAGCGGCCGCACGGGGCCGGCCGAGGTGAGGACCGGAGCGGCGGGGGTTCCGTGGGGGTGCACGGGGCCGGCCGAGGTGAGGATCGGTCCGTCCGGACCGGCGGCGGAGGCCGCGGAGGCGGCCGGGTCGGCGGCGACGGCGGGGGCGGCCGGTACGGCGGTTGCCCCGCCGGCGGGGGCGGCCGGTTCGGCGCGGTCACTGGAGAGGGGCTCGGGCACGGACGGCCACTGCCCGAGATGAGACGGATTAGTCGCCTCTGGGCAGCGGCGGGACCCGGCCCAGTCCGGGGCGGGGACGGCTCCCGAGGGGCCGGTCCGCGCGTGGCGGGACGTCCGGGGACCCGGCCCAGGGGGTGGCGGGGGCCACTTGAGGGCTCAGCTCATGTTGACGTACTGGCGGGGCCGCAGCGCGTGGCTCCGCAGCGCCGCCAGGGCGGCCGACCGGCCCGCCGGGGTGAGCTCGCCCGCCCGCCGGAGGTCGAAGGCGTCCAGGCGCCGCCCCAGGTCGGCCAGCGAGGCGTCCACCTCCGGGATCTGCCACTCCTCGCAGTCGACCACCGACGCGACGCGGTCGCGGTCGGCGGGGGAGCCGTCGGCGAGCAGCATCAGCGCCACCTCCCGGGCCGACGCCCGGAACCCGGCCTCCCCGGGCTCCGGGGCCAGGAGGGCCGCCGCCGCGGCCTCCCAGAGCAGATCGCGGTCGCCGAGCAGGCTCTCCCCGGCCGGAGTGATCACCAGCCGTCTCCCGGCGCGCCGCAGCGCGCCCATCCGGCCCTGTGCCATCTCGCGGACCGCCGCCAGCTCCGCGCCGCTCCAGCCGCTCTCCGCGAGCACGGAGCGGGCCAGGTTGTGCCGCTGGGTCAGCGGGATGCCACCCGGCCGTCGGCCCAGCTCCAGCAGCCACCGCAGCGCTTCGAGGTGCTCCCCGGCCGGAGCCGGGATCGGGGCGTGCAGGCGCACCTCGAAGGGCTGGGCCAGCTCGCGCCAGGCGGTGCCCCGGCCGAGCACCCAGCGGTTCAGCCGCTCGCCCTGGACCCGGTGGAGCCAGTTGTCCCCGCCGAGCTCGACGCGGGGCGTGGTCAGCCAGTGGCGGGTCAGCGCCTGCCGTTCGGGCGAGCCGGCGGTGAGCTCCCCGGAGACGATGGCCAGCTCCAGCGCGGCGGAGCAGGCGCCGTGCGCGCCCAGCTCCTCGGGGCCCATGATCGAGCTCCACCGCAGCTCGGGCACGTCGGGCGGGAGCACCCCGGTGGCGTCCAGGGCGCTCTGGTAGGCGGCCGTCCCGGCGTCCTCGCCGGAACGGGCGTAGGTGCGCAGGATCTGCGCCGTCGTGGTGGAGGAGCAGAGCGCGGCGTAACGTTCCAGGCCGCCCAGCCGGAGCAGGCTGCCCAGCGCGCGGGCGACGGCGGGGCGGTCTCCGCCGAGCTTGGTCGGCAGCGTGTACCACAGGAACTCGCACACGTTGAGCTCGGTGATGGTCTCCAACGGCTCACCGCCGGTCAGCCAGTCGATGGCACTGCGGGCGTGCTCGGCGTAGTCGGGCTCGGACCGCTCCAGCTCGGAGAGGAGCGCGGCCACGTCCGGTGCAGGCATGCTCCGAAGTCTGCCGTATGCGGGCCTGCCCTGACGATGAACGTGACGTAATGGATCGTGCACGTCGCCTACCCTAAGGAATCAGCTCTAAGCAGCTCATATGTGCGGACGGTCAGATCCAGCCCTTCTTAAACAACATGCGCGAATGCCACTCCGCGTATGAGATGACCTCGGCGGTGAGCACCGGGTAGAGCCAGGCGAAGTTGACCAGCGCGAAGAGCGTGAAGGCGCCCACGATCGAGGCGCCGACGACGCGCCGCCGCGGCGGGGCGTCCGCCGGGCCGATGAGCAGCCCGGCGGCGAGCACGATCGCGAGGATCATGAACGGGACCATGGGGATCGCGTAGAACAGGAACATGGTCCGGTTGTCGGCGATGGCCCAGTAGAACCAGGGCAGCCAGCCGACGGCGTAGGCCAGCAGCACCGCTCCGGCGCGCCAGTCGCGGGTG
>NZ_JBSFPS010000382.1:0-7138 GCF_053588315.1 Streptosporangium sp. NPDC003464
GCGCGGCGGCGCCGACCGCCCAGGCCTCGGGGAACACCGCCGGGACGATCATCATGACGATGGTGCCGACGAGGTCGGCGAAGAGCGCCCAGCGCACGCCCAGCAGGCGGTTGACCGCGGTGACGAGCACCGCGCCGAGCAGCCCTCCCACCCCGATCGAGCCGAGCAGCAGGCCGTACCCGGCCGGGTCGAGGTCGAGCACCCGGACGGCGTAGGAGGGCAGCAGCGCCAGCCAGGCGCTCCAGCAGGCCACCAGCGCCGCGATGGTCAGCGACATCGTGCGGAGCAGGCGGTGGCGCCAGAGGAAGGCCAGCCCCTCGACCATCTCCTCCCGGACCCTCCCCGGCCGGAGGGGCCGGCCGGAGTCTCCCTCCCCGGGGGCGCTCACGCGGAACCGGCCGGCCAGCAGCGCGAGCAGCACCGCCCCCAGGGCGAAGGCCGCGGCCGACGAGCCCAGGGCCAGCGCGGCGCCGACGCCGGCCAGCAGGCCACCGACGGCCGGCCCGGCGAACTCGTTGGCCACGGTCTCGGCGCCGGCGATCCAGGCGTTGACCGGACCGAGCCGCTCCCGCGGCACGGCCGCCGGGACCAGGGCGCCGACGGCGGAGGACGCCACCACCTCGGCCAGGCCGATGGACAGGCCCGCCAGGTAGAGCACCGGCAGCGACAGCGCGCCGGCGGCGACGGCCGCCAGCAGGCCCAGCACGGCCACGAGCCTGACCAGGTTGGCCGCGGCCGCCAGCCGCCTGCGGTCGCCGCGGTCGACGAGCACCCCGACATGGAGCGAGGCCAGCAGCCACGGCAGCGTCAGGGTGAGCCCCACCCCGGCGACCAGACCCGGCGAGTCGGTGAGGCCGACCGCCAGCAGCGGGAGCACGACCTTCGCCACCCCGTCGGCCAGGTTGGTCGCCACGGTGAACCCGACGAGCACCCTCTCGTTACGCCGCACTGTCACGTCCCCGCCTCACCCAGAAGATCACAGTAACCACCTAAAGCCTTTAGATGGTCACACTTTATCCGTTCGGCTGGCCGGGTGGAAGCCGCAGGGGTCCACAGGCCGCCGACCAGCCAAAACCCCCATATCACCTCAATAGCTTGTTCTTAGAACGCTCTCGATATATCTTTGAAGCATCGAGAACGATCGAAAGACGGTCGCGACAGGAGGAGGAACCATGACTTCCGCACACACGATGGGCGGTCACTGGACCGGCGCCATCCCGCACGAGGTGCGGCGCCAGATGAGACGCGCCGCCAGGGAGGCCTGGCGGAACATGGCCGCCGGCTGGCAGCAGGACGAGCCTCACCACGGCGGGCCCGGCCCGCACGGATGGGGCTCCCACGAGCACCGGCACCGGGGGCGCCGCGGCGGCCCCTTCCCCGGCGGTCCCTTCCCGTGGGACTTCGGCAGGGGCGGCCCGGGGCGCGGCGGTCCGTTCGGCGGACGCTCGCCGTTCGGCCGGGGGCGCAAGGCGAAGCGGGGCGACGTCCGCGCCGCGATCCTCGCCCTGCTGTCGGAGGAGCCGCGCAACGGCTACCAGATCATCCAGGAGATCGACCGGCGCAGCCAGGGAGGCTGGAAGCCCAGCCCCGGCGCGGTCTACCCGGCGCT
Organism: Streptosporangium sp. NPDC003464; assembly: GCF_053588315.1. Classification (NCBI taxonomy): domain Bacteria; kingdom Bacillati; phylum Actinomycetota; class Actinomycetes; order Streptosporangiales; family Streptosporangiaceae; genus Streptosporangium; species Streptosporangium sp. NPDC003464. The sequence goes on from NZ_JBSFPS010000382.1 coordinate 1,610, forward strand.
GCAGCAGCTCACCGACGAGGGCCTGGTCCTGGCGGAGGAGAGCGACGGCCGCAAGTCCTTCCGGCTCACCGAGGCGGGCCGGACCTACGTGGCCGAGCACGCCGACGAGGTGCGCGCGCCCTGGGAGGAGATGACACCCGACGTCGACGACAGCACCTGGGAGCTGATGAACCTGGCCCGCCAGTCGGGATTCGCCATGTTCCAGATCCTGCAGACCGGCAGCGACGCGCAGATCCGCCAGGCCCAGCAGATCCTGACCGAGACACGCCGCAAGCTGTACCAGATCCTGGCCGACGGCGACTCCGGCGAGGAGTGAGCATCCGATGACGTCCCGGGACGACCTCCGCATCGGAGACGCCGAGCGTGACACGGCCATGACGGCCCTGCGCGAGCACTACGCGCAGGGCCGCCTGACCCACGAGGAGCTCGACGAACGCATCGAACGGACCCTGGCCGCGCGTACCGGCGGGGAGCTGGCCCTGGTCTCGGCGGACCTGCCTGACCTGTACGGCTCCCGCCACGGAGATCAGGACGCTCCCGAGCACGGATGGGAGGACTGGGGACCCGGCCGGCCCGGGCCGTGGCACGGGGGCCGCGGCCACCACGGACGCGGTCCCCGCCGGGCGGGCCGCCACCCCGCCGCCTGGCACCACCACGCGGCCTGGCACCACCGGACGGGCCGCCGGGGCGGGCCGCCGATCGCCCCCTTCCTGATGCTGATGCTGGTCGTCGGGGTGGCGACCACCGGGTTCTGGTCGCTCAAGTTCGTCTTCGCCGCCTGGCTGGCGGTGGCCGTGCTGGGCCTGCTCCGCCGCAGGCGGTGGCACCACCCCCGGACCGGCCGCCCCGGCCACTGAACACCCCGGCCGCCGGGCGCCCCGGCCCGGTCAGCGCAGGGACTCCCGGAGCCGTCGCATCTCCCCCGCGATCCGCTCCAGCGTCCAGTGGGCGTTCAGGCCGCTCGGGTTGGGCAGCACCCACACCCTCGCGCCACCGATTCTGTCCTCCAGCGGTCCGATCGCCGCCTTCGGCCGGGCGAACGCCATCCGGTAGGCGGTCACCCCGGCCACCGCCACCACCTGGGGCCCGACCTCTGCGACCAGCTCCGCCAGCCGCTCGCCGCCCTCGCGGAGCTCCCGCGCCGACAGCTCGGCCGCCTGCGCGGTGGCCCGCGCCACCACGTTGGTGATGCCCAGCCCGAAGGAGGGGAGCAGATCCTGCTCGGCCGGGGCCAGCAGCCGGGGAGTGAAGCCGGAGCGGTGCAGCGCGGGCCAGAAGCGGTTGCCCGGCCGGGCGAAATGGCAGCCGGTGGCCGCCGAGTAGAGCCCCGGGTTGATGCCGCAGAACAGCACCTCCAGCGACGGCCCCAGCACGTCGCCGACCGTCCGGTCCCTGGCCGCGTCGAGCTCGGCCCGCGTCGGCGGCCCGGCCCTGACGGCGGGGGCGGCCGGGGGCGCGGCGGCGGAGGGCTCCGCCGGGGGCACGGGGTTCACCTCTGGCACGGGCACGGACCCTAGCCCATCTCCTCCAGTCTGCGCCCCTTGGTCTCCCGCACCATGAACATCACGAAGAAGAAGGACAGCGCGGCGAAGAAGGCGTAGCCCACGTAGGCCCCGGCCAGGCTCCACGCCGCCAGGGACGGGAAGGAGACGGTGATCAGCCAGTTGGCCACCCACTGGGCGGAGGCTGCCACCGACAGCGCGGCGGCCCTGATCCTGTTGGGGAACATCTCGCCGAGCAGCACCCAGACCACGACACCCCAGGACAGCGCGAAGAACAGCACGAAGACGTGCGCGGCGATCAGCGCGACGGTGCCCTGCGTCTCCGGCAGCCTGACGCCCGCCCCGGTGCGGACCCCCGCGCTGAAGGCCCACGCGGCCACGGCGAGCGAGACCGCCATGCCCGCCGAACCGATCAGCAGCAGCGGCTTGCGGCCGATCCGGTCGACCAGCGCGATGGCGATGAACGTGCCGACGATGTTGATGATCGAGGTGGAGAAGCTGATCAGCAGTGAGTCGCTCTGGTTGATCCCGACCGACTGCCACAGCGACGCCGAGTAGTAGAAGATCACGTTGATGCCGACGAACTGCTGGAAGACCGAGAGCAGGATGCCGATCCAGACGATCGGCAGCAGCCCCAGCGTCGGGCCGCGCAGGTCACGCATCCGGGGCCGGTGCTCGCTGCGCAGCAGGTTGTAGATCTCCGTCACCCGGGTGTCCAGGTCGACGTTGTCGCCCTCGACCTCCCGGAGCACCTGGCGGGCCTGCTCCGTCTTGCCCACCGCGATGAGATAGCGCGGCGACTCGGGGATGATGGTCGAGAACAGCAGGTAGAGCAGGGCGGGGACCAGGCAGGCGCCGAGCATCCACTGCCACGCCTGCAGACCGAACAGCTCGTTGTTGACGTTGCCCCCGGCTGTCTTCGCGATCGCGTAGTTGACGAGCTGGGAGACCGCGATGCCCAGCACGATCGCGAGCTGCTGGAAGGACCCCAGGCGGCCCCGGTAGGCGGGTGGCGCGACCTCGGCGATGTAGGCGGGGCCGATCACCGAGGCCATGCCGATCCCGACGCCGGCGAGCACCCGCCAGAAGGCCAGGTCCCAGATCGCGAACGGCAGCGCCTGGCCGACGGAGCTGACCGCGAACAGGAGCGCGGCCACCTGCATGGTCCTGGTGCGCCCCCAGTGGTCGGCTATGCCTCCGGCGATCCACGCGCCCACCGCCGATCCCAGCAACGCGATCGCCACCACGACGCCGATCTGGACCGGACCGACCCCGAAGTGCTTCTGGATCCCGGTGACGGCGCCGTTGATGACGGCGCTGTCGTAGCCGAACAGGAACCCGCCCAGCGCCGCTGCGGCGGTGATGAAGACGACGTGTCCGAGGTGCTCGCTGGATGTGCCCGAAGAGGCGGTGCCGACCATGACGGTCCTTTCCCCCGAAGAACGCAGGTATCCCTGGATCGACCGCGAGAGATCGCACCCGATCCGGTCCGGGGGGCTTGTTCACGACATGAGCTGCGAAAACGTAATTCGACTTAATGGAGAGTGTCTCACAGCGTCCCGCTGTGGATCAGCGCGGCTCTCGGGTTCCCGGCCCGCGCAGCCGGTGCCCGGCCACGGCGGACGCCCGCCCCCGGGACCCGCACACCGCAACTGCCCACTGTCGGAGCCCGCGCACAGCCGGCCGGCTGCCCGGACACGGTGCCCGCGCACGGCGGATGCCCGCCATCGGAGCCCGCGCACAGCCGGCCGGCTGCCCGGACACGGCGGATGCCCGCCCCCAGGGACGGGAGCGGGCATCCGCCGTGCGGGCATCCGCCGTGCGGCCGCCCGCCGGGCCGTCCGGCGCCGGTCGGCGCGGGATCGCGGCGGGCCCGCGAGGTCGCGGCGGCCCCGTGGGATCGGCGGCTACCAGCGCAGGATCGCGGCGAGCCCGTCGAACTCGGCCAGGGCCTCGGACGCCTGCTGGTCCAGCACGATCACCTCGGCGTCGATGTCCAGGGCCCGTTCGATCATGCGCTCGCCCATCCTGGGCTCCTGGACGAGCGTCTGCTCCGACTCCCCCTGCGGGACCTGGTCCGGGGGCCAGAGCCGCCCGTCGGCCGTACGGCTGCCGCTCCACTCGCGGGACTCGGCCAGCAGCAGCTGCGCCACCCGGCTCTCGTTCAGCGCGTTGAGCGTGTCTCCCATGCCGAGGGCCCCGCGCCCCCCGGACAGGGCGGCGTCCTTGGCCCGCTCCGCCAGCTCGGTGGCACGCCGGGTCCGGGCGGCCAGCAGCTGCGGTTCCGCGTACTCGGCGATCTTCGCCGGGGGCAGCGAGTCGACCACCGCGTCGATCTGGATGACGTCTCCGGTCAGCTCCGCCGCCACGACCTCGGTCAGCTGGACGTCGCCGACCAGCACGACCGTGGTCCAGCCCCGGCTCTCGGCCTGCTGGGCGACGTCCGGCGCGGCGGCGCGCACCAGCCTGGTGAGGTTGTCCTCGACCCGGCGCTCGAACCTGTCCCGGTGCGCCGCCCCCTGCCGGGCGAGCTCCGAGGCGGCCGGGCCGCGCATCTGCCGCCAGTCCTCGGCGGAGACCTCGAAGTACGCCCGCTCGGCGTCCTCGGCCGTGCCGTACCGATAGTCGATCATGCGCAGCCCGTCCCGGGAGACGAGCACGAGGCCGGCTGGCGGCGCGGTCTCGACCGTGTTGACCAACGGGCGCACGTAGGCCGTCGACTCCAGCACGATCTGGTCGGCGACCGGCAGCTGGAAGGAGAAGGTCCACACCTCGTCACTGCTGATCGGCGCGAACAGCACCCGCCCCAGCCCCGACTCGGTCGGGTTGAGCAGCAGCCCGAGCTCCTGGTCCAGCCCCTCCAGCCGTTTGAGGACGGCCATCCGCCGCGCCCGGTCCCCGTCGGCCGAGACCTGCTCCCGCAGTTCGGTGAGCTGGTTGCCGAAGCGGATCCGCCACGCGGGCCGGACCGCCGCCTCCTCCCGGGGGTCGGCGGTCACGTAGAACGACAGCACTCCCTGGTCGTCGTGGATGGCGACGACGTCCCGCAGAGCCGCACGATCGAATCTCATGACGCCCCCCTGGTGGTCCGGCCTCCAACGATATGGACCTGTATGGGGGGAGCGATCGCCCGAATCGGGAAAATGCCTTCCTTCTTCACCTGTCTTTACCTGGAGATCACAGACGCGGGTCCACCGGCTCGGACTCCAGCGCCAGGACGGCGAAGACCGGCTCGTGCACGCGCCACAGCGGCTCGCCCTCGGCCAGCCTGGACAGCGCCTCCAGCCCGAGGGCGTGCTCGCGCAGGGCGAGGGAGCGCTTGCGCCCCAGGAAGCGGCGGCGCAGGACCTCCAGGCTCTCGGTGTAGTCGGGGCCGTAGATGATCCGCAGGTATTCCCGCCCGCGCACCTTGATCCCCGGCTGCACCCGGCCCCCGGGCACGGCCGCGCCCGCTCCGCCCGCCCGCTCGCCGTCGGCCTCCCGCGGCCACCGCAGCGGCTTGACCACCATGCCCTCCCCGCCGTCGGCGGTCAGCGCGGACCACCAGTCGGTCGCCGCGTCCCTGGACTCCTGCGAGGCCAGGTCGACGGAGACGTGCCGGGTGGGCGCGATCAGCGGATCGGTGAGCCGGGAGAGCATGTCCAGGTGCCAGGAGTGCGTCTCCTCGGCGGCGGTCGCCCGGCCCTCGCAGGCGAGGATCTGGAACGGCGCCAGCCGTATCCCGTCCAGACCCGAGACCGGCCAGCAGTAACGCGCATACGCGTCCCGGAACCGGGCAGCGTTGGCGTGGCGGCGACGGGTGCGGCCCAGTAGATCGCCCACATCCAATCCGCGCCCGGCCGCCGCCTCCAGGACGGTGATCGCCTCGGGCAGCGCCGTGCGGGCCGCGGCCCCCACCGAGGCGTACTGGCTGCGGATCAGCCCCTCCGCCTTCGCCGACCAGGGCAGCAGCTCGCAGTCGAGGGCGAGCCAGCCGGTGCCCAGCTCGTCCATGAGCGGCGCGCACGCCCGGCTGAGCCGGTCCACC
>NZ_JBSFPS010000383.1:0-6963 GCF_053588315.1 Streptosporangium sp. NPDC003464
CAACCAACAAAAAAGACCACGCGATACTGTGGCAGGTGGTTTGTGTCTCTTTTTGTTAGGGGGATCGCCGCCCGCGGCCCGCGGCCCCCCCCCGCCCCCCCCCGGCCTCCGGGTCCGCGCCGACCGGAGGTGCCGGAACGCCGGCGCCGTACCCGACGCCCCGGCCCGGGGCCCGGGGCGGTCACCGTCGCGGCCCCGGACCATGCGTCGACGCTCCGCCTGCCGGCCTTGGGGAAGGCGGCACCGGGACGTCACCCGTCAGCCCGTCCGCATCCCGGCCAGCATCCGGTAGACCATGTCGGTGCCGGTGCGCAGCGCCGTCACCCTGACACGCTCGTCGTCGCCGTGCATCCGGGTCACCGTGTCGCCGTCGACGGCGTAGGGATACAGCCCGTAGACCGGGATCCCCTTGTCACGCCAGGGGCCCGCGCTCGTGTTCGCCTCGAACTGCGACGGGACCACGCCGATGCCGGGATACGTCTCGCGCGCGGCCCGCTTCCACATGTCGTACACGTCGGTGGTGACGGGGGAGGTCGGCCGGGAGAGCGTCTTGCGCACCCGGGCGAGGATCTGCTCCTCCGTCTCGTCGGGGCGGCCGACCACCCGGACCGTCACCGACCACTCGGCCACCAGGCGGCGGATCTCGGCGACCACCCGGGCGGGGTCCTCGCCGTCGGGGACGAAACCCACGCGCACGTCGGCACGGGCCGTGGACGGCACGATGCTGGTGTAGTAACCGGCCTGCTGACCGAGGAACGACAGCGTGGCCCGCAGCATCGGGGTGTGCACCCACGGGTAGTCGCTGAGCTCGATGACCCTGGCCCCCGCGGCGTCCCGCTCCTGCTGGGTCCCGGCCGCCAGCAGCCGGGTGATCGCCCTGGAGAACTCCTGGTCGCGGGTGCTGCGGGCGAGCACCGTGAAGTACTCCCTGACCAGGTCGCTCAGCCCGATCGCGGGCCGGTGGCGGGCCAGCCGGGCCAGGGCGCCGCCCAGCCGCCCGACGGCGGGCCCGTCGTCCGGGTGCGAGGAGTGCGTCGTGACACCGGTGGCGGTCAACTCCAGGAGGAGGGAGACCCGGTCCCGGCAGGACAGCGACGCGAGCATGGGGGTCGTGCCGTCCGGCTGGTTCAGCACCCAGCCGCCCTCCGTGACGGCCACTCCGGCGGTGACCTTGTCGTAGTGGTTGTCCACCAGCCACTGCGCGCCGTACGGCCCGCCCTCCTCGTCGCAGTCGGACAGGAAGATGATGTCCCGGTCGAACTCCGCGCCCTCCCGGACGTGCCGCAGGAGGGCGGCCATGAACGCGGCGGAGGCGCCCTTCATGTCCACGGCCCCGCGGCCGTAGAGCCAGCCGTCCTCGACGGCGCCGCCGTAGGGATCGCGGCTCCAGCGGCTCCGCTCCACCGTGACCACGTCGGAGTGGGCCATGAAGAGCAGCGGCGGATGGTCTCCCCTGCCGGTGACCCTGGCGATGAGGTGCACGTTGTCGGCCTTGGGGGTCGGGACGAGCTCGGTCGGCACGCCCGCGGACCGCCACAGGCCCTCCAGCATGCGGGCGTGCGCCAGGGTCACGGCACCGCCGCCGGTGTCCGAGCCGCTGCGCCCGGCGTGCGAGGTGTCGAACTTGATCATTTCAGCGGCGAGCGCGACCGGGTCCGTGCCGCTCACCGTCACCCGGGCCGCCGGGGCGGGCGAGGGCGGCTCCACCGCCGCGTGCGCGCGGGCGGCGGTGGCGTCGGCGGTCCCTCCCACATACCCGCCGACGACGGCGCCGCCGGCCTTCAGCATCGCCCGGCGGGAGATGCCCGACGCGGGTTGGCCTGCAGAACTCAAGAGATCTCCTCATGGACGGGGACCGGCCGGGACCGGATGGCGAACGGCACGGCGGCGGCGGCCAGGAACCCGGCCGCTGTGATCATGAAAGCCGCCTGGTAGGCGTGGAGCGTCGGGGACGCGGTGCCCGCGACCGTGTCACCGGCGAGCACCGCGCCGGTCACCGCGCTGCCGGCGGCGGCGCCGATGGTGCGCAGCACGGCGTTCGTGCCGTTGGCCACGGCGGTCTGCCCGGGCGGCACCGCGCTGTTGACGTAGACGGGGATGGCGGCGAAGGCCAGGCCGGTGCCGAGCCCGAACACGCCGCCGGCCAGGTAGAGGTCGACCGCCGAGCCGTGCCGGACGGTCAGGAAGGCCATCGCCGCCGCGCCGAGGAAGCCGCCGAGCACCAGCGGCGTCCGCGGGCCGCGCCGGGCGATCAGCGCGGCGGCGAGCGTGCCGGCGGCCAGGTTGCCGGCCGAGTTCGGCAGCAGCATCAGGCCCGCGATCAGCACGGTGGCCGAGAAGCCGAAGCCGTACTCCTGCGGCACCTGGGCGAAGGACGTCATCACGATGTAGGCGCCGTACATGCCGAAGCCGGTCAGCGTGGCGGCGAGGTTGGTGAGCGCGACCGTCGGCCGGGCCAGCATCCTCAGGTCGATCAGCGGGTGACGCGTCCTGCTCTCGACCCGGAGCCAGAGGGCGCAGACCACCGCGGCCACCGACAGCAGCCCGAGAACCCGGGTGCCGGTCCATCCCCAGCCGTTGCCCTGGCTGACCGCGACCAGCAGCGCGCACAGCCAGACCGCCAGGGTGACGGCCGCCAGCGGGCTCGTCCCGCCCCCCTCCCGGTCGGTCCCCCGGTCGGCCGGGACGGACAGCGCGACCGCCGCCGCCGCCAGCAGTCCGAGCACGAGCAGCAGCCAGAAGACCGCCCGGTAGTCCCACCACTCCATCAGCAGACCGGCGGCCACCACCCCGAGACCGCTGCCGATGCCCATGCTGGTGCTGACCATGGCCATCCCGCGGGCCGCCCGCTCCGGGGGGAGCTCGGCCCGGATGACGCCGAACGCCAGCGGCAGCACGCCCCCGCCGATCCCGTGCAGCGCCCGCGCCACCAGCAGCAGGGCGAAGGAGTGGGTCGAGACCGCCAGCACCGAGCCGGCGACCGTGCCCAGCAGCGACAGCAGCAGCAGGCGCCGGCGGCCGTGCAGGTCGCCGAGCCGGCCGAGGATCGGGGTGAGCACCGCGGCGGCCAGCAGGTTGGCGGTCATCACCCAGCTGACGTCGGAGGCGGACACGGCGAACTCACCGGCCAGCGACGGCAGGATCGGCACCACCATGGTCTGCGCGATCGGCTGCACGGTCATGGCGCACAGCATCGCGGCCAGCAGGCCGCCGGAGCGGCGCGCGGTGAGGGTCACCGACGCGCACCGCCCAGCCGCTTCAGGATGTGCGCCGTGGTCTCCAGGTCCAGGAACCCGTGGCCCACCGAGCTGAAGACCGTCCGTGCCGCGCGCAGCTCGGGCCCCCGGCGCAGCGCCTCCTCCAGCTCCAGAGCCCGGTGGTGCCAGTGCCCGGCCTCGCGGACCGCGGTCGCGCGGTCCTCCACCAGCAGGACGCTGCTCTCCAGCAGTTCGGCGCTCACCTCCCGGGACTCGGGGGTGTGGGAGCCCATGCAGTTGACGTGCACCGGCGGCGGGAGGTCGAAGCCGGTCAGCAGCGGCTCGCTCGACGTCGTGGCGGTGCAGACGACGTCCTGGCCCTCGACGGCCTCGCGGAGCGAGGAGGTGACGGCCACCTCCACCGCGCCGCCGAGTGAGCGCCGCGCGCGGTCGGCGAAGCGGCCGGCCCGGTCCGGGTCGCGGCCGTAGACCGTCACCCGGTCGAGGTCCCTGACCGCGGCGGCCCCGCGCACCTGCTGCAGGGCGAGCGCGCCCGTCCCGACCACGCCGAGGGTCCGGGCGTGCGGCGTCGCGCACAGGTCGGTGACCATGCCGGTGACCGCCGCGCACTTGACGTCGGTCAGGGCGGCGCCGTCGAGAACGGCCAGCGCCTCGCCGGTGCTGATCGAGAACACCACCACCACCGCGTTGACGGTGGTCCTGCCCGGCGCCGCCCCGCCGCCCGCGTCGACCAGCGCGGCGACCTTGGTCACGAACAGGTCGTGCGGGTCACTCATCGACGGCATGGCGCCGAAGACCGAGTAGGGGCTGTCGCGGACCTCCATGAACCTGGCCGGGGTGACGGAGTGGCGGCGCACGTCGTCGCGTAGCGAGCTCTCCATGTCCCCGATCAGCTCACGCAGGTCGGCGCCCGCCTCGATCTCGGCGCCGCCGACGACCCTGAGGGCCGTCATGCCGGGTCGATCCCGCCGCCCAGCGGGATCAGCGCCGACCGTGTGAAGACCACCACCAGGGTGCCGTCGTCCTTGAGGCCCTTCGTCTCGAAGGTCACGATGCCGGCGGTCGGCCGCGAGCGGGACGGCCTCATGGCGACGACCTCCGTCTCCGCGTAGAGCGTGTCCCCGACGAAGACGGGGTTGGGCAGCCGGATGCTCTCCCAGCCCAGGTTGGCGATCGCCTTGGCGCTGGTCCCGTTGGTGCTCATCCCGCCGACGATGGAGAGCGTCACCAGGCTCGACACCAGCGGCCGGCCGAACTCGGTGGTGCGCGCGTAGGCGTGGTCGATGTGCAGGGGGTGGTTGTTCAGCGCGAGCAGGGACTGCCAGACGTTGTCGGTCTCGGTGACGGTCCGTCCCGGACGGTGCTCGATGATGTCCCCGACCTCGAACTCGTCGTAGAACACGCCACGGTTCTCGCGGTAGCGGCGCCCGCCGAGGTGCTGGAACGCCTGGACGTCTTTCATTCATCCTCCACAAGCGCCAGAATGCTCCGCGCCTTCTTCAAGAACGGGGGTCCGACCATCAGGCTGCCGACGGTCAGGATGCCTGCGCTTTCGCGCTCGAACGTGGAGACGACCTCCTGCGCCCACTCCACGGCCTGGGCGGTGGGGCTGTAGATCTCGTTGATCACCGGGAGCTGGCGGGGATGGATCGCGATCTTCCCGCTGAATCCCATGTCGGCCGACCTGCGCGACTCCGCGCGCAGGAGCCCGAGGTCGTCGAGGTCGAAGGTGGGCGCGTCGACCGCGTCGATCCCGGCGCCACGGGCGGCCGTCACCACCTGCGACCGGGCGAAGAGCATGGCCTCCCACTCCATGGAGGCGCCCATCTCGGCCGCGTAGTCGGCGAGCCCGAACGTCAGCGCCACCAGCCGGTCGCTGCAGGTGGCGATGCTCATCGCGTCGGAGACACCCTTGGGGGTCTCCACCAGGGCCCACAGCCGGCTCCTGCGGCCGGCCCGGCCGAGCACGCCGTCGACGTGCTCGATCTGGTGCGGCGACTCCACCTTCGGGACGACGATGATGTCCGGCTCGGCGGGGCTGTCGAGCACCGCGATCAGATCCTCCAGGCCGTCCCTGGTCTGGAGGCTGTTGATCCGCAGACCCAGCGTGCCGGTCACCTCGGCGCGATCGAGCCGCAGGAACTCGTTGCGCGCCCTTTCCTTGTCGGCCTGCGGGACCGCGTCCTCCAGGTCGATCAGGTTGATGTCGGCGCCGGCGGCCTGGCCCTTGACGAACCGGTCCATCCGCAGGGCCGAGGTGACCATCAGGCTTCTGCACAGGTATGTGGTGTTCATCAGATCACGTGCGGCAGCACGTCTTTGTCGAGGAGATCGCAGAACCGGGTGAGGTCCTCCCGGTCGATGTCCGCCCGGATCATGATCCGCAGCCCCTCCCTGCCCCGGGAGGTGATCGGGTAGTAGACCGGCGCCGAGTAGAAGCCCTCGCCGAACAGGCCGTTCGACAGTTGGACGGCGAGCGCGGTGTCGCCGACGGCGAGGGCCCGGACGGGCAGCTTGCTGCCCTGGAGCCCGGTGGGCACCCGTCCGTCGAAATAGCTGATGTTGTCCTGCAGCGAGCGCTGGAGCTCGCCCAGTTCGGGGCTGTCGTGGATGCCGACGCACGCCCGGAGGCTCCCGAGGTTGGCCACGCCCATGCTCTGCGACCAGCACATCGGCCCGGCGAAGATGTTGATGAGGCTTTTGACGTTCTGCCGGCCCAGCATGATGATGCCGCCGGCGCACCCGAAACCCTTCTCCAGCGAGCCCGTGATGAGGGTCAGCGGATTCAGCTCACCGAGCTGCGACTTCACATATCCCTCGCCCTTGTCGCCCCAGACGGAGATGGAGTGCGAGTCGTCGAACCACAGGAACAGCCCGTAGCGGTCCTGCAGGGCCAGCAGGTCGGCCAGGTTGGCCACGCCGCCCATCGAGTAGGCCCCGTCGGCGATGTAGGCCACCCTCGGATACTTCTTGCACATGTCCTCGATGAAGTTCATGTCGTTGTGCGGGCTGGTGAAGACGGGGCTCTCGTCGGCGCACACCGGTTTCATCACGTCCATGCAGAAGTGGCTGCGCTTGTCGAAGACCGTGACCCTCGGCTTGCCGTCGATGAGCACACCCGAGGAGACGAGCGGCAGGAGGGCGGCGGTGGCCACCGTGCAGGACAGCGCGACCAGGCACTGGGCGTCGAACAGCTGGGAGAACCCCTCCTGCACCTCGTTCATGAGGGCGGGCTGCATCCGGGTGGGCGTGATGCCCAGTCCGGTGATCCGCTCCTGCTCCAGGGCGTCGATCGCTCCCTGGATGACGGCGGGGTGCCGGTTCAGCCCGAGATAGGAGTAGGAGCTCATGTTGACGAACTCGCGTCCGTCCGAGGCGTCGGCCAGGACTCCGTCCGTGCCGTTTCTCACGTAGAGGTCTATCAGCCCCTTGTCCTCGGCGGCCTGCCAGCTGGCCTGGCTGTGGGCGAGCATCTTCTGGGTGTTGCGGAACTTGCGGGGGCCGTACAGCTCTGTGTCACTCATCGTTGCCTTCCTGATCGAGCGGGTCCACCCCGGGGAGGACGGCCGGTCACCGGTAGGGGCGCGCCGGCCGCTCCCGTACCGTCCCGGGAGGGACGGCGGGACGCGCGCGGGCCGCGCCAGGTCTGTCACGGAGCGCGCACGCGCGGGCTCACGGCCTCCGGCTGGATCCGGTGGCCGTGTCGGTACACGGCCTCCGGCTGGATCCGGCGGCCGTGTCGGTC
>NZ_JBSFPS010000384.1:0-6919 GCF_053588315.1 Streptosporangium sp. NPDC003464
ACGCCGCTTGTTCGTCGGCCAGGAACTCCACTGGCGTGAGCGTGAAGCCATCGGCGCCCGACGCTGATAAGGGATCTCCCGCCGAACCCCGCCGCCGGGCCTGTCACCTGTGCTGGACGCCATGATCACCGGCTTGGCGTTAACCGCTGTACCGATGTTCCCCGAGGCCGGTCCTGGCGGGCGCCGGGATGTCGCCGACGCAGGTCGAGGCCGTCATGGGCATGTCGACGGGGCTGCGGGAGGGGTACGTCCCCGAGCAGCCGCGCACCCCGGCGACGACGACCGGCACCACGCTCGACTCCTGGGCCTGGGCGGAGCTGCGTCCTGCCTGGCAGGGGCACGACGAGGACGGCGGGTGACGGACCGCCGTCCTGGAAGTCCCGGTCCGGGAGAGCGCGGCGGCCACCGCCACCGCTGAAGGCCCGGCCTCCGGCAGGTGGCATGCGCCGGTAGGCGCGCGTTCACCCCGTTGTCGATCACTCGTCGCCGGCGGCGCGTAGGGTGGGCCCCCGATCGGGGCGGACGGAGGGCGATGGCGCGGGAGTTCTGGGCGGACGACACGTCGATGGCCAACGCGGCGTACGCCATGGACGAGTCCGCCGAGCTGTTCGGGCGGCACGTGGACGCGCTGCTGGGCTCCCTGGCGGGCGGCGGACGCTCCCCATGGGGCATCGGCGTGCTCGGCATGGCCGTGGACGAGCTCAACCTCCTGGTCGGCGAGGCGTGCACGCGGCTGCACGAGAGCATGGTCAGCGCCGGGGCGGGGCTGCGGGACATGGCCGCCGTACGCCGCGCGGCCGAACGGGCGTCGGTGATCGACCCTTCATGACGGTGATGCTGCCGCCGCCGCTGGAGATCGCCTTCCAGGCGCTCGGCGTGCCCTGGCCCACCCAGGACGAGGACCGGCTGCGCGATTGCGCGGCGGCCTACCGCGAGTGCGCGGCGGCGCTCGCCGTCCAGGTCACGCCGCTGGTGCGCGAGTCGCTGGGCCGGGCCGCCGGCGGCAACGCGGGGCTGCACATGGAGGCGGTGGCCGCGTTCTGGGACGAACTGGATCAGGAGGACGACCGCTCCGGTCACCTGTCCAGGGTCGGCACGACCCTGCACGCCCTGGCCGACGCGCACGAGGTGGCGGCGCGGCTGGTGGAGGCGTTGAAGGCGGTGCTGATCGCGCTCGCCGGCGGGGTGGTCGCCGTACTCGTCTGGGCGATGGCGGCGGCCGCGGTGAGCGGGGGAGCCGCGGCCCTCCAGTCCAGGTCCGCGCTTCTGTCGTTACGGGTCTCCGCCACGCGCTTCTGGCAGACCTTCGCCCGCGAGCTGGAGCGCTTCCTCGCCCGCGATCTGGCCATGGGCCTCCGTACGCTCCTCCACCCCGTGCGCAACGCCCGCAAGGCCCGGACCCTGACGAAGGAGCGGGCGGCCGGACGGCCGGTCAGTGCCGCCGAACGCGACCTGCTGACCAGGCTGAGCAGGGTACGGGAGAAGGACATCGCCCCCTACCCGCACGCCGGCGACGACGGCGTCCATCTGATCACCTTCGACGACGGCGGCCACGCGATCTACAAGCTGGCGCCCGGTCGCAGCCCCCGGGAGACGGTGCCGAGATCGGGCATGCCGCGCCGCGAGGCCGAGTCGTACCGCTTCAGCGAACGCCTGGGCTGGGACCTCGTGCCGCCCACCACGACCTGGGACGGTCCGTACGGGCACGGTTCGGTGCAGCTGTGGGTGGAGAACGCGCGCGGGGGAGGGAGGTGGGCCTTTCCCGAGATCCAGCGCGAGCGCGCGGCCGTCTTCGACTACGTCACCGGCAGCCTGGATCGGCATACGGAGAACTACCTGACCGACGCGGCCGGTGACCTCCGGCTGATCGACAACGCGTTGTCGCATCCGCGGTCGCACACCCGGGCCATGCGCTCGCCGTTCGTCGTGGCCTACCGCGACGAGCCGCTCAGCCCCGGCGTCCTCGCCGACCTGCGGGCGCTGGACTTGGAGGAGGAAGCGCGGGCGCTGCGTGAGTCCGGGTTCGGGCACCGGGAGATCAAGGGCAGGCTCCGACGGCTGCAGGAGCTGCGGGAGGAGGGCATGATCACGTCGTCGGCGTGGCGCGGTCACATCCAGTCCGGCGACGGCTGGTGACGGCGCGCGGCAGCTTCGTGAACGCGGTGAAGCGGTCGATCCGGTCGGTGCCGGCCACAGTGGTCTCCCGGAGGGCTGAAGGGGTCCTGACGGCCGTATCGGTAAACAAGGTGAGGGGCTACTGTCTCGCTGCGATCGTGCCGTGACGCTGACCTGCAGGAATGGGTCGGTGGCGGCGCCTGCAGAGCGTCCGGGCGGGTCCTGGTCGGCTGCTGCGGATCGGGCTCTGCGCTAAGGCGTCCTTTCCGGTAAAGATCCGCTCGTGACTGCCGCTCTGCCCGATCGGGCCACCATGACCGTCGCCGAGACTGCCCTGGCGCTCGGCGTGCACCGTGACGCCGCCTACGACGCCGTCCACCGCGGCGACCTGCCCGCCATCCGTGTCCCCACCGCCAAGCTCGCCGACCTGCTCGGCCTGCCCTGGCCACCGCCCGCCGACCAGTAAGCGATCGCGGGTCCTCCGGCACGCGTAGACGCGTGCCGGAGGCTGACGGACCCTGCGGAAGCCCTGACACGAAGGAGATGAGACTCATGGGCCGACCGGCCAAGCTCACCCCGCAGGCGCAGGCCGACCTGCTCGCCGCTCTGCAGGCTGACTACAGCATCGCCTCGGACTCCAAGCGGTTCGGCTCGTGGGAGTCGAACCTGATGACGGAGTTCCACGCCCGCTACGGCGGCTACGGCGTGATGATCTACTGCCACGTGGACAAAGGCCGCGCCTGCATCTACTCCCAGCTGAAAAGCCGCTCCTCCTCCGAGGTCGCGGCGATGATCGAGGGCCTGCTGCGGCACTGCACCGACGCGAACGTGCAGGCCAACTACACCGACACCCACGGCGCTTCCACCGTCGGGTTCGCCTTCACCGAACTGCTGGGGTTCCGGCTGCTGCCGCGGCTGAAGACCATCGGCTCGATCCGGCTGTATGCGCCCGAGGCGGGCCCGCACCGTTGGCCGCGCCTGGAGCGCATTGTCAAGCAGCGGCCCATCGACTGGGACCTCATCAGCCGCCACTACGACCAGATGATCAAATACGCGACCGCGCTGCGACTCGGTACCGCCGAGGCCGAGCAGGTGCTGCGCCGCTTTGCCAAGGGCGGCCCCAAGCAGCCGGTCTACCGGGCCATGGAGGAGCTCGGCCGGGTGGTGCGCACCATCTTCGTATCAGTTACGTGGAATCAGACCGGGAGCGCGATCATGCTCTCCCTGTCTCACCACGAACTGAGGAGATGCGTTGCCCCCCGTTGTTCTCGAGGAGAAGTGGCCTGTCCTGGGTCGGCACGATCAAGCGATCAGCTGGTTGCGGATCTGGGCCGGGCGCCCAGGACGATCGACGCCTACGCTCGCGGGCTAGCGGAGTACCTGGATCGGTGCGAGCGGGAGGGCATCGACCCGGTGCGGGCGACCCGGGAGCACGTCGCGGGCCATGTACGGGAGCTCAGCACGCGCCCGAGTCACCGCGGCGCCAATGTCGTGTCGATCGATTCGGGGTCGGGGCTGGCCAATGCCACGGTCCAGCAGCGGCTGGTGCCAGTCCGGTTGTTCTACGACTTCCTCATCGAGGAGGGTATTCGCGAGTCCAACCCCGTCGGGCGCGGCCGTTACACTCCCGGACGGCGGTTCGGCGGCCATCAGCGAGGCCTGGTGCCGCGTCTGGCCAAGCTGCCCTGGATCCCCACCGACCATGAGTGGCTCGCCTTCCTGGAGGTTGCCAGGGAGGAGCCGTCCCGGAATCGGGTGATGCTGGCGCTGGCCTATGACTCGGCGCTGCGGCGCGAGGAACTGTGCGCGCTGCGCACCGACGACCTCGATCCCGGGCGCCGCACGGTCCGGGTCCGCGCCGAGACCACCAAGAACTGGTACGAGCGCGTCGTGCCGTATTCGGCCTCGACCGGTGCACTGCTGACCGACTACCTGCGGCACCGGGCGACCATCAGCCGGGCCCGCGGCCCGTTGTTCCTGTTGGAATCGCGTCGCAACCACGGCCAGCCGTTGACGTTGTGGAGCTGGTCGAAGATCGTGAGACGTCTGGCCATGGCCGCTGACCTGCCCCGCTTCACCACGCACACGACCCGGCATCTCTGCCTGACCGACCTGGCCCGGATGGGCTGGGAACCGCACACCATCGCCTCCTTCGCCGGCCACCGGTCCACCGAGTCCACGATGAAGTACATTCATCTGTCTGGCAGAGACCTCGCTGACAAGCTGGCCAGGGGCATGGAGCAGATCCACGCCTGGAGAATCGCGCAACTCGCCCAGCTTGCGACCGGCTCTGCCGAGGGCAAGGCGTGAGCGCCGCACCCTCCGCGGCTGCCGTCGGGGCGATCGCCGGTCGAGCCTGGCCTTGGCCCATCGACGTCAGCCGCTACAACCGCCGGGCCGAGCTGACCAAACAAGAGCTACAAGCACTGTGGGAACTGGACTGGCAGGTCCGACGGCGCCGTGGATGCGATCCTGACCTGCCACAGTGACGCGTTATCGGCAGGCTCCTACGAGCGTTGGACGACGCCCGGGCGGTCTTGGGCTGGTGCCCGGACACCTCGGCGCACCGCCGGGCGGTGACCGACGCGATCGGCCTGGTCCTGCGCCGGTGCCTGGACGAGGAGACGTCCTTTTGGGCCTGGTCGGCCGAGACCTGGTTCGAGCTGAGCGCCCGGTCACATCGAGTTCGAGGACGCCTGGCCCGGCTGGACCGACGGGACGGTCCGTCCCTACGTGGCAGCGTTCGCCTATCTCCTCGGTGGCTTCACCGACTTCCACCGGATCGGCAACTTCAACCGCCGTTCCCTGGCCTGGAGGATCTTCGGCAAGAACGTTGTCGAGGACTCCGCCGACCAGGTCGCAGGCACCTTGCAGGGGTGGGGCTACCATCCCACCGCTGGAGCGGTCGGCCAGTTCCGCACGGTCTTGATCCAGGCGATACTGGTCAACCGGAGCCCGCTCCTGCAGGACATGACCAGCGAAGCCCTGGAGCGGATCCGCGAAGACCCCACCAAAACGCCCCACCACCTACGGGGCCACTTCCGAGGCCTTCACAAAGCGCTGTTCGCGCTCGGCCACGCGGGCCCGCCGCCCAAGTCGATCCACGCGGTGATGCCCGACATCGAAGGCGTCCCCGAGGCGTGGGCCGAAATGATCGAACGCTGGTACGCCACCTCCACGCTCGCCCACAAGGTCAGGGGCTCCTACCGCTCGATCATGGCCAAGGCGGCCCGGTGGCTCGCCGCCGAGCATCCCGACGTGATCGAACCCGGCCACTGGAGCAGGGAGATCTGCGCCGCTTGGGTCGCGGCCATCGACCGGATGACCGTGGGCGACTACGTCCAGCGCCAGGCCGGCCTGGAACGGCACGGCGGAAAGCCCTTGTCTCCCCAGACCAAGGCTGGCTACCTGACCGCCACCCGCACCTTCTTCCGGGACGCCCAGGAGTGGGGCTGGATCGTCCGCCGGTTCGACCCATCTCGCGCCTTGGCCACCCCCAGGAGCGTCGCGGCCCTGATCGCGCCCAATCCCCGCGTCATCGCCGACGACGTCTGGGCGAAGCTACTTTGGGCCGGACTCAACCTCGAACCCGAGGACTGCCCGACCAACACCTACGGCCTGGGCTACCCGATGGAACTGATCCGCGCGGTCACACTCACCTGGCTGTTCGGCGGTCTGCGCAGCGACGAAATAGCCCGCCTGCGCGTCGGATGCATCCGATGGCAGCACGACGGTGTTCCAATCTCGGCCGACTCACGTGACGTTTTGGCCAGCGAGGCCGTCTGCCTCCTCGACGTCCCCACGCACAAGACCGGGACTGCCTTCACCAAGCCCGTCGACCCACTACTCGGCCAGGCGATCGAGGCATGGCAGGCCGTCCGGCCCCAGCAGCCCGCCATGCTCGACCGCAAGACCGCCGAACATGTCGAGTTCCTGTTCGCCCACCGAGCCAAGCGCATGGCCAAGACCTACATCAACAGCGCGGTCATCCCCTCCCTCTGTCGCAAGGCCGGAGTGCCGAACACCGACGTCCGCGGCAACATCACCAGCCACCGGGCCCGCTCCACCATCGCCACGCAGCTCTACAACGCCAAGGAACCGATGACCCTGTTCGAGCTGCAGGCATGGCTCGGGCACCGGTCAGCCGACACGACCCAGCACTACGCCAAGATCATCCCGAACACATTGTCCAAGGCCTATCGCGACGCGGGCTATTTCGAACGCAATGTCCGCACCATCGAGGTCCTCATCGACCGGGCCGCAGTCGAAAGCGGAGCCGCGGCCGCTGGCGAGCCGTGGCAGTACTACGACCTGGGACACGGGTTCTGCAACTACACCTTATTCGAGCAGTGCCCGCATCGGATGGCCTGCGCCAAGTGCGACTTCTACACCCCGAAGGACTCCTCCAAAGCGCTGCTGCTGGAAGCCAAGGACAACCTGCAGCGCATGCTCGCCGCAGTCCCGCTCACCGACGACGAACGCGCCGCGGTCGACGACGGCCAAGTTGCCCTGGACCGGCTGCTCGGCCAGCTCGCTGACGTTCCTACCCCCGCCGGGCCCACACCCAGGCAAATCAGCACACCGGCTCAGGCAACCCTGCTGCCCGTCATCGAGATCAACGAGAGGCCGACCTAGTCAGGCCGCGCCACAGCCCAGTGGGTGCCGCACCCATTCTGGATGGGCCTCGCCGACCTCGATGCTGTTCTCATCAAGGGCGTTGGCGATGTGGAAGCGGCCCGTGTCGAAGACGAACTCCACAGCGAGGGTGCCGGCCGCCACGTCGCGACGTGATGGCCGCCACTCG
>NZ_JBSFPS010000385.1:0-6878 GCF_053588315.1 Streptosporangium sp. NPDC003464
CGGCGCCGGCGTCCGCCGGGGTCGGCGGGGCGTCGCTCAGATCGAGGGATGCCCCGGGGGTGTCGTTCGGTCCGGAGGAGGAGCCGCGGGCGGCGTCGCCGCCGCCACGCGGATCCTGCGGGCCGTCTAACCGGTCGGTCACGGCCTCTCCCCTTTACTTCCAGGCCTTCTTGGCCTCGTCCTCAAGCTTGGACTGGATGTCCTTGATCTTGGAGGGGTCACGGACGAAGTCCTGCAGGAGCTTCCACTGGCCCTTGCCGTCGGTGCCGCCGAAGGCGCTGGGCGCGAGGTCGGACATGTCGTAGCGGACGGCGTCACCCGCGGAGATGATCGTCTGGGCGAGCTTCTTGGTCAGCTCGCTCGGGTAGTTGTCGGGCGAGACGTTGCGGTTGGGGGACAGGTAGCCGGGGAGCTTGGCCCAGACCTCGCCGCCCTCCTTGGAGGCGAGGAACTCCAGCAGCGCCATCGCGCCCTTGGAGTCCTTCAGCGCCACCGCGATGTCGCCGCCCAGCACGACCGGCTCGGTGTCACCGGCCTTCGGGAACGGGAAGTACTTGGCCTCCTCGCCCAGCTTCGCGCCGGACTCCTCGGCCGTGGTGCCCACGAAGTCCGCCTCGATGACCATCGCCGACTTGTCCTGGCCGTAGACCTGGGTCACGCAGGTCGGGAAGTCGGTCTGCAGGGCGCCGGAGGGGCCGCCGAGCAGGAACTCCTTCTTGCCGACGAGCTGGCCGATCTTCTCCAGGGCGGTGGTCACGCTGGCGTCGGTCCACGGGATCTCGTGCTTGGAGAGCTTGGTGTAGTTCTCCGGGCCCGCGCTGGACAGGTAGACGTTCTCGAACAGGTCGGTCAGGGTCCAGCCGGACGCGCCGCACAGGGAGAAGGGCGGGGTGCCGGAGTCGGCGACCGCCTGGGCGGTCTTGACGAGGTCGTCCCAGGTGGCCGGCTGCTGCGCCCCGGCGTCCTGGAATGCCTGGTCGCGGTACCAGATGAGCGACTTGTGGGCCGCCTTCACCAGCACGCCGTAGGCCTGGCCGTCGGCGGAGCCGAGCTCCTTCCAGTACGGGGTGTAGTTGTCGTCGATCTGCTTGAGCACCTCGGCGGAGAGCGGCTTGAGCGCCTTCTGGTCGGCGTACTGCTTGACCAGGCCCGGCTGGGGCAGGATCGCGATGTCCGGCGGGTTGTCGCCCTGGATGCGCGGGCCGAGGTAGGCGCCGGTGTCCTCGCCGGTGGAGGCGTAGGTGACCTTGGCGCCGGTCTTGGCCTCGAAGGCCTTGAGCACTTCCTGGAAGTTGGCCTGCTCGGGGCCGGTCCACTTGGCGGCGACCTCGATGGTCACGCCCTCAAGCGTCTTGGCCGCGGGGGCGGCGGCGGAGGAGCTGCTGCTCGCGGCGGGGGAGGCGGCAGTGTCGGGGCTCTGGCTGCACGCGGCGAGGGCGAGCGCGAGTCCCGCCGTCGTCACTGTCGCGATGGATTTACGCATGCTGAACGGACCTCCTGTGCTGTCAGGGCTCCCGGGTCGCTCCCGGGGCGGGGGTGACAGCTCAATGCGGACTGAGGACGGGGATGACGTTCGACCCGGACCGGGGGCGGGGATGACCCTCGGTCCGGAGCCTGGACGGGGATGACGTTCGACCGGGACCGGGGGTGGGGATGACTCCCGGTCCGGAGCCTGGATGGGGATGACGGTCTCACCCGGGGGGATCTCCCCCGGGTCACTGAGCCCGGATGATCTCGTTGAGCTGGCCTCTCATGGAGGCGACGACATCGTCGCCGGCCTCCTTGAAGGGTGGGGTGAGCGCGTTGGAGACCGCGCTGGCGATCACCAGGCTCACCTGGTTGTAGTTGGCACTCGCCGGTCGGGGTCGGGCAGAGAGGATGCTCTGCTTGAGGACCGGCAGGTAGGGGAAACGCTTGATCAGGCCGGGGTCGTCGTACAGCTCGGCCCACACGGGCGGGAACGAGCCGTCGGCGAGCACCCGGCGTTGGTTCTCCAGGCCGGTGAAGTAGCGGATGAACTCCACCGCCGACTTCTGCCGCTTGGAGTAGGCGCTGAGCGCGAGGTTGACCCCGCCCAGCGAGCTGGACCCCGGGCCGTTCAGCCCGGGCAGCCGGGTGACCCCGAACTTGTCGGCGACCGCCGAAGTGGTGGCCGGGCCGTAGGCGTGCGGCCAGTTGCGGGCGAAGGCCAGCCGGCCCTCCTGGAAGGCCAGCCGCGACTCCTCCTCCTTGAAGGAGAGCGATTCCCGGGGGATCCATCCCTCCCGGAAGCCGCCGGCCAGGAAGTCCAGGCCGGTCTTCGCCTTGGCCGCGTCCATGGTCACCTGCGTGCCGTCCTGGCTGAGGATCTGCCCGCCCGCCGACTGCACGGCCTCGGCGAAGTTGACGGTCAGCCCCTCGTAGGCGAGGAACTGGCCGGCGTAACCGCCGATGCCGTACTTGTCGTGCAGCGCGCGGGCCTGCTCGCGCAGCTCCGCCCAGGTCTTGGGCGGCTTGAAGCCCTGCTTGGCGAGCAGGTCCTTGCGGTAGTAGAGCAGCCCGGCGTTGCTGGTGTAGGGCACCGCCCAGAGCTTGTCCTGGTAGATCGCGGTGTCCACGACCGGCGGCAGGAACCGGTCCAGCGGGAACATGCCGCGTTCGAGCGGCAGGATCCAGCCGGCGTCGGCGAACTCCGCCGTCCAGACGACGTCGAGGCCGAGCACGTCGTAGCGGTCGCTCTTGGCCTGGAGGTTGGCGACCATCTGCGCGCGCTGTTCGTCGGCCGCCTCGGGGAGTTCGAGCAGGGTGACCCGCTCCCCCGGATGGGCCTCGTTCCAGCGGTCGAGCAGTGGCTGCAGGTAACCGGTCGTGTCGCGTCCCGTCACGAAGGTGAAGGGGCCGCTCCCGCCGCCGGAGCGCTCCGTCTTCTGCGCCACCGCCGCCGAGCATCCCGCCGTCACCAGCACGGCGAGCGCGACGGGGAGCAGTCGGCGCATGGGGTTGCCTCCAGGTTTCGGAGCGGTTACATACGTGTTAGGTAGATGCATGCATGTTATGCACAGCGCTAATGTGGACGTCAACGGATAGACACATAACGCTCACGTAACGAGCACTCCGAGGAGGTGGGGCGTGAGGCTGTCGCTGTTAGCGCTCCTCGCGAAAGAACCTGCCCACGGATACGAGCTGAAACAGGCGCTGGAGCAGATATTCGGCAGCGCCTATCCGTCACCGAACATCGGGCAGATCTACGTCACGCTCAGCCGGCTGGAGAAGGACGGCCTGATACGGGTCGTCGACGTCGAACAGTCCAACCGCCCGAACAAGAAGGTGTACTATCTGACCGCCGCGGGCCGCGACGCCCTCGACGTGTGGGTGGACGAGCCCACCGAGGGGCCGCGGGTCCGGGACGAGTTCTTCATGAAGCTCGTGCTGGCCCCGATGACCGGCATCGCGGACCGGATGACGCTGATCAACCGCCAGCGCCGCCACTACCTCGCGCTCATGCGCGACCTCAACGAACTCGCTGAGCGGACCGATTCGGGGGATCGCGTCGCGCTCCTGCTGATAGAGGGGGCCATGCTCCACCTGCAGGCCGACCTCGACTGGCTCGAACGCTGTCAGGAGGACCTGTCGTGAGCCCACCCCCGCCCCCCATCGTCAACACGGTCAACCTCGTGAAGGTCTACCAGAACGGCGGCGTCCCGGTGCACGCCGTACGGGGGGTGGACCTCCAGGTCGAGGCGGGGCAGTTCGTGGCCATCATGGGGCCGTCGGGGTCGGGCAAGTCCACCCTGGTGCACATGATCGGTGGCCTGGACGCCCGGACCAGCGGCGAGATCTGGCTGGACGGCAAGCGGGCCGACACGCTGAACGAGAGCGCCTGGGCGCTGCTGCGCCGGCAGAAGATCGGCTTCGTCTTCCAGTTCTTCAACC
Source organism: Streptosporangium sp. NPDC003464 (assembly GCF_053588315.1). Taxonomy (NCBI): domain Bacteria; kingdom Bacillati; phylum Actinomycetota; class Actinomycetes; order Streptosporangiales; family Streptosporangiaceae; genus Streptosporangium; species Streptosporangium sp. NPDC003464. Next base: position 3,913 of record NZ_JBSFPS010000385.1, read on the forward strand.
TGGTCGCCAACATGACCGTCGCCGACAACGTCGAGCTGCCCGCGCTGCTGTCCGGGGCCTCCCCGCGCGAGGCCCGGGAGCGCCGGGAGCAGCTGCTGGGGGAGCTCGGCCTGAGCGACCGCGCCGACGCCGCCCCCGCCCAGCTCGCCGGCGGCGAGCAGCAGCGGGTGGCGCTGGCCCGCGCGCTGGCCAACAGGCCGAGCCTGCTGCTGGCCGACGAGCCCACCGGCAACCTCGACAGCCGCAACACCCGCGACGTGCTCCGGCTCCTCAGCGAGGTCCACCGCGACGGCCAGACCATCATCCTCGTCACCCACGACGCCCGGGTGGCCAGCCTGGCCGACCGCGTGGTCTCCCTGCTCGACGGTGAGATCGTCGACGACGGCGCCGTCGGCGCGGGCCGCCGGCGTCCCAGGGCCACCGCGGGCGACGTCGTCGAGCTGAGGGGATAGTCGATGGGCACCACCTCTCCTCCCGCCGCTCACCGGGTGAGCGCCGCCTCCGGCACCCGCCGGGTGAGCACCGTCGCCTGTCCCGGCACTCGCCGGGTGAGCGCCGCCTCCGCCGCCCGGCCGCGCCCGGTGGCGGGGCCGGGGCGGGGGCCGGGATCCCGGACGTGAGCACCTTCAGGGCCTCGGTCAGATGGATCCGGGCCGACCTGCGGGTCCGGCGGGGACAGGCGCTGCTCACGGTGCTCGCGGTGGCGGGGATCGTCACGGCGCTGATCACCTCGGCGACGCTGCTGGAAGACGGGACCAATCCGTGGCGGGGGCTGTTCGCCGAGTCCCGGGGCGCGCATGTGTGGATCCACACCAAGGACGCCCCGGACGTGGCCGCGCTGTCCCGGCTGCAGGGCGTGGTCCAGGTGGCCGGGCCGTACCGGACGGCGCCCGTCATGCTCACGCTGGACGGCAAGAAGTCGCCCGTGGCGCTGCGGGGGATGCAGGCGGCCCTGCCCTCCGTGGCCACGCCGCTGATCCGTGAGGGGCGGTGGCTGCGCTCCGGCGACGTCGACGGCGTGGTCGTCGAGCGCTCCTTCGCCAAGGCGCTCGACCTGCGGGTGGGCGGTCCCTTCCCCGTCACCGCACTCAGCGGCGCCTCCCACCCCCTGACCGTGGTCGGCCTGGCCGACACCGCCGACCAGGGCTTCTACCCCGAGTCGACCCCCGGCCTGGCCTGGACGCCGACCGCCACCCTCGCCAGGATCGAGCCCGCGCTGGGCCGCAGCGAGTCGGTCACCGGCCTGCGGCTGGCCGACGGAGAGGACACGCTGCCGGTCGTGCACGGCGCGGTCACCCTGCTGGCCGAGCAGATCCAGCGCATGTCCACCTGGCGCGAGGTCCGTGCCTCCATGGAGCTGGACAACCGGCTGCTGGGCCTGCTGCTGGCGCTGTTCGGGATCACCGGACTGGTCGCCGCGGCGCTGGCCATCGCCAACGTGGTGGGCGGCCGCGTGCTCGCCCAGACCCGCGACATCGCCACCCTGAAATCCCTCGGCTACACCCGCGGCCAGATCTTCGGCCTGCTCATGGCCGAACACGGCGCGCTCGGCCTGCTCGGCATCGCCGTCGGGCTGGTCTGCGGCCAGGTCGCCGCCTCGTTCGCGCTGGCCGGCATGCCGATCCTGCCGCTCTCGTCGACCCCGCTGCTGACGATCGTCGTCGGCACCGCCGCGGTGGTCCTGGTCGCGGTCGCCCTGCCCGCCTGGCGCGGCTGCCGCACCCCGCCGATCCCCGCGGCGCCGGCCGCGCCACCGCGGGGCCACCTGTCGCGGATGGCCAGGCTCGCCCTTCTCGTACGGCTGCCGCCGGCCCTCGTCCTGGGCACCCGCGACGCCTTCACCCGGCGCGTCCCGGCGTTCCTGAGCATCGTCGGCGTCGCCGTGCCGATGATGATGATCACGATCGGCCTCGGCTGCTGGGCCACGCTGGACGACTTCCTGCGCCATCCCGAACAGGTCGGCCAGGCGGCGGCGCTCATCGTCCGCCCGGACAAGCTCCCCGCCGAGGACGCCGCGCGCATCGCCAGGGCCGACCCGGAGGTGCGGGCCGTCTACCCGGGCAGCGAGGTGTCCGCGCTGGAGCCGGAGCAGACCCGGAGCGTGCTGGCCCGCGCCGTGGGCACCTCCGCCCAGCCCTACCCCTTCTCGGTGGTGGAGGGGCGGATGTTCGCCGGCCGGGGCGAGGCCGTCGCCGGGCAGGGACTGCTCGACCTGATGGGGGTGAAGATCGGCGACCGGGTCCGGATGACGGTCGGCGGCACGCCGCTGATCGTGCACATCGTGGGCCGGGTGGTGGAGCCCGACCAGGACGGCGAGGTGCTCTCCCTCGGGCTGGACAGCCTGGCCGCCAAGGACGCGGTGCCCCCGCAGTTCTACAGCCTGGTGCTCAAGCCCGGGGCCGACCCGGCCGCAGTCCGGGCCCGGCTGCTGGCCGCCTCGGACGAGGGTCTTGAGGTCCAGCGGGTGGTCAACCCGGCCGAACGCCTCGCGGTCATCCGCATGGTGATCGTGGCGCTGATCGTCGTGCTGGCGCTGCTCGGCCTGGCCAACCTGCTGACCGCCAGCGCCCTCGGCCTGCGCGACCACGCGCTGGACCTGGCGGTGCTCAAGGCCATGGGGCTCACCCCGAGGCAGGTGGCCGCCACCCTCGTCACCGGCACCGGGCTGCTCGTCGTGCTGGGCGTGGTCGCCGGCACCGCGGCCGGGGCCTCGCTGGTCTCCGGCCTGATCGACCTGCAGGGCCACACCAGCGGCGTCGGCGCGGGCATCGGCCGCACCCCCTCGGCCCTGACGCTGCTGTCGGCGGTGCTGATGGCGGTGGGGGCGGCCCTGCTGGTGACGTTGATACCGGCCCGCAAGGCCGTACGCGCCCAGGTCCCGGTAACCGTCAGATAGCGGCCCCGACCCGCGCCGCCGTCGGACGGCGCGGGTCCGGCAGTCATCGGGTGGCCCGGACCCGCGCCGC
>NZ_JBSFPS010000386.1:0-6794 GCF_053588315.1 Streptosporangium sp. NPDC003464
TGGGGGAAGGTGGGCTCAGGCATCAGGCCACCTCGGCATTCGGCGCCAGCTCCAGGCCGGCGGCGGCGAGGAAGTCGTTCAGGGAGATCTCCCCGCCGGCTGGAGCTCAGCACCCAGCCGGTCCGCGTCAAGAACGCCGACGGCAAGGGCTTCACCCCGATCGACACCACCCTGGTGGAAGAGTCCGGAGCCATCAAGCCCAAGGCGACAGCGGGAAGCCTCACCCTGTCCGCCGGCCAGGACAAGACTCTGCTGAAAAGCCGGCAGGCCGACGCCACAGCGAAGATCACCACGCCGTCGGCGTTGGCGAAGCCCACCCTGAAGGGCAACACCGCAACCTACGCGGACGCGTACGGCAAGGGCCGCGACCTGCTGGTGGCCGCGAACCCGACCGGCTTCCAGCAGAGAATCGTCATCCGCGAACGGCCCACCGGCCCCCTCTCGTTCCGCGTCCCGGTTGACCTGCCTGCAGGAGTGTCGTTCAAGAAGGACACCGCGGGCCGGCCCACGATCGTCGGCGCAGACGGCAAGACGCTCACCGAGGTGCGGCCCACCCTGATGCAGGACGTCAAGGCCGCCGACGTCAACGCCCCACTCGACGCGGGAAAGACCGGCAAGGCCGCCGTCGCGCTCGCCGACGACGACAGGACGCTGGTGTTCACGCCGGACGCCGCGTTCCTGGCCGACCCGGCGACGACGTACCCGGTGACGATGACCGCTGCCGCGTCTGACTGGTGGGAGAGCCACACCGGCAAGTGGGCTGACGGCGGCATGGACACCTGGATCAACGACGTTGACGCCCAGGACAGCTGGTACCAGTTGGGTCAGACCCAGATCGTGGTCGGCAAGTCCTATGCCAGCAGCGTCGCCAAGCGCTGGCGCGGCTACCTCCAGTTCCCGGACATCCCCGCCACGTTCGCGGGCAGCACTGTGGAAAACGCCGACCTGCACCTGTGGAACTACCAGTCCAACGACTGCGGGCAGTACGAAGGCTCAGGTATCACGGCACGGCGGATCATCTCGGACTGGGATGAGGTGGACCTGAAGTGGTACGAGCAGCCTTCGGTCACGAGCTTGGGCGCGGACACCGAGTACGGCGCCTACAGCGAGGACTGCTCCGGCGTCGCCGGCAACCTGATCCACTCGCTCGACGACATCGTCCAGGCGTGGATCGACGGCTCCACCAACTACGGCATTCAGCTCACCTCCGGTGACGAGTCAGAGGTGAGGAACTGGCGGCGCTACACCTCCGAAGACGCCGGCGGTTGCATGACCGGACCGCTGGAGGACTGCAAGTTCGAACTCCACCCGCCCATCCTCACCGTGGACGTCGAACTTCCAGCGCCGCCGCTGTTGGACGACGTCTTCATGTTCACCGACACACAGTTGACGACCATGCCCGAGTATGAGGAAGCTCTCGCCATGTCGGGCTATGTGCCTGAGGAGCCTGAGCCGGTCATCATCACCGAGCAACTGGCCGACAAGATCGCCGGGCAGCGTGACGGCCAGGTCAACGCGGTTGGGACGGACGACCTTCCCCCCGTCGAGGTCGATCCCGGAGACGACACCGAAGGCACCACCCCACTGGTGACAGGTGTCGAGCCTGCTGACGGCGCCACGGAAGTACCGCTGGACGCGTCGATCAAGGTGACGTTCTCTGAGGCAGTCGCCGACGCCATCGTGACGATCAAGGACGCCGGCGGCACACAGGTCGTGGGGACGTCGGTCTATGACGACACCCGCACGGTGTTGACGTTCACCCCCGCACAGGCATTGAAGCCGGGCACAACGTACAGCGCTGAGGTATCAGAAGCCACCAACTCATGGGAAATCCCCATCAACCCGTATTCATGGTCTTTCACCACACTCATCCAGTCGGCGGGCCACTGGACCTTCGATGAAGGAGACGGCCGAACGGCTGCGGACTCCTCGGGAAATCGCCACGATGCGACGCTGAACGACACAGCGGCGTGGATCGCCGGCAAGACCGGGAACGCGATCTCCAACACGCCGTCGCAGGCGCGGATCACCGCCTCCCAGGCGGCGGCTCTGCAGGGCAAGGCGGTCGAGGTCGCCGACGAGACGACCGCCACCAGCATCACCTACGCCCAGCCCGACGGGAAGACGTTCACCACCGAGGTCACAGCCGGTCCGGTGCGGACCCGGCGGGGCAGCGGATGGGTGCCGATCGACACCACCCTGGCCGAGCAGGGCGGCAGGCTGCGGGCCAAGGCCCTCGCCGAGGGCGCGGTCGTGGAGATCTCCGCCGGTGGCACGGATCCGTTCGTGAAGATGGCCGCCGACGGGAAGTCGTACGCGCTGCGCTGGCCGACGCCGCTGCCCAAACCGACCGTCAAGGGCAGCGTCGCCACCTACACCGACGCCGCGGGGGTGGGCGCCGACCTGGTGGTGACGGCGCTGCCGACCGGATTCCGGCATGAGGTGGTGCTGCGCCAGCGGCCCGCCAAGCCGCTGGAGCTGCGGATCGGCGTCGACGACGAGGGCCTGACCCTGACCGAGGGCAAGGGCGGCCGACTGCTGCTGAAGAGCAAGGACAAGAAGCTGGTCGCCTCGGCGGCGCGCCCGGCCATGTCGGACGGCGGCGCCGAGGGGCGGCTCGCGTCGGCCAAGCGCGGCGAGGCCGGCACGGACGTGGTCACCAAGGACGGCCGTACGGAGCTGGTGATCAAGCCGGACCAGGCGTTCCTCGCGGACACCGGCACCACCTACCCGGTGCGCGTGGCCGCGGCGGTCACGCTGCCGCTCGGCGCCGACGTCGAGGTCACCACCTACGACACGGTCGACCTGCCCGCCTTCCCCGACAACCAGTACATCACCGCCGGCACCATGACGGGCGGGTTCAAGTCGCGGACGCACCTGCGGTTCGACACCACGGGCCTGCAGGGCAGCACGGTGACCGCCGCCACATTGTCGATGAACACCATCGACGCCCACACCTGCGGCCCCGCGCTCACCAACGGCATCCAGGTCGCCCGCCTGACCGGCGCCTGGGACCCGGGCAACCTGTACTGGGCCAACAAGCCCGCCCACACCACCGAGGACGCCTCCACCAACTTCAAGGGCGTCAACCAGGACTGCGAGCCCTGGCCGGACAGCATGGACTGGAACGTCACCGGCATCGCCCAGGACTGGGCCGCCGGCGCCGCCAACCACGGCCTGGTGCTCAAGTCCCCCGGCGAGACGAACATCAACAACTACCGGACCTTCACCGCCGCCGAAGACACCGACTTCAACATCCCGCCGAAGCTGACCGTCACCACCAGCGGCCCCGCGTCCGCGCCCACCGCCACCGGTCTGGCCATCACCCCGGCACAGAACGTCAACGGCACCACCACGGTCACCTCACTCACCCCGCAGCTGGCCGCCACCGTCACCGACACCGCGACCGGCTCGCTGACCGGTGGGTTCGAGATCGAGCACGACCCGGCCGCCCCGGCCGGACAGGGCACCGGCCAGATCTGGACCGGCACCTCGCAGGCGGTCACGTCCGGCGCCCAGGCGACCGTCAGCGTCCCCGCCGGGAAGCTGACCGACGGCTGGAAGATCCGCTGGCGGGCCCGCGCCGCCAACACCACCGCCGCAACCACCTCGGCGTGGTCGGACTGGCAGACGGCCACGGTCGACGTGCCCAACCCGACGGTCGGCGCCTTCCAGATCACCCCCTCCCAGGTGATCAACGGCGTCACCGTGGCCACCAGCCTGACCCCGGCCCTGCACACCACGGTCATCGACCCGGCCGCCCAGCCGGTGCGCGCCGAGTACGAGATCGAGCACGACCCGGCCGCCACCGGGCAGGGCACCGGCCAGATCTGGGCCGGCAGTGTGGACGGTGTCGCCTCCGGCACCCAGGCGTCGGTGACCGTCCCCGGCGGGAAGCTGAATGACGGGTGGAAGGTGCGCTGGCGGGTCCGGGCGGTGAACACGGCCACCACGGTCGGCTCGCCGTGGTCGGACTGGCAGAACCTGACCGTGGACGTGCCGGACCCGGTCTCCGAACCGGCCGTCGGCGCGCTGCAGGTCACGCCGTCCGAGCAGGTGGACGGCACCACCGTCACCCCCACCCGCACCCCGGCACTGCTGGCCCAGGTGATCGACCCGGCGGGCAAGCCGCTGCGGGCCGAGGCCGAGGTCGAGCACGACCCGGCCGCCACCGGGCAGGGCAGCGGCCAGATCTGGACCGGGGCCGTGGAGAACGTACCGGCCGGCACCCAGGCGAGCATCGCCGTCCCGGCGGACGCGCTGGCCGACGGGTGGAAGATCCGCTGGCGGGCCCGCGCGGTCTCACCCACCGCCGCCTCCCCCTGGTCGGACTGGCAGACCTTCACCATCAACCTGCCCAAACCCACCGTCACCGGCCTGACCGTTACCCCGTCCAAGGTGGTGAACGGCGTCACGGTGACCACCACGCTCACCCCCACGCTGCAGGCCACCCTCACCCACCCCACCGGCCAGCCGCTGCGCGCCGAAGCCGAGATCGAGCACGACCCCGCCGCGCCCGCCGGGCAGGGCACCGGCCAGATCTGGACCGGCAACGCGGACAACATCGCCTCCGGCACCCAGGCAAGCCTCATCGTCCCCGACGGGAAGCTGACCGACGGGTGGAAGGTGCGCTGGCGGCTGCGCGCGGTCGCCGGTGACGCATCCTCGGCCTGGTCGGACTGGCAGCAGGTCACCGTCGACGTCACCCAGCCCGGCGAGGAGCCCCTGGCGCAGACCACCGGACCGGTGATCCGCACCGACCAGAGCTTCACCACCGCCGCCTGGCTGCGGTGGAGCGACAAGGACGGCGACTACACCGTCCTCGAGCAGAAGGGCACCCACCAGGCGCCCTTCCGCCTCGGCAACACCGCCGATCACGGGTTGGCGTTCACCTTCACCAGCGCCGACGCCGCCGACGCGACAGTCGAGGGTGTGCTGTCCGACGTCGAACCGCCCGTCGGCGAATGGTTCCACCTAGCGGGCGTGTACGACGCCACGGCCAAGACCGCGTCGCTGTATCTCAACGGCGCCTTGGTCAAGTCCGCGCCGATCAGTTTCTCCGCGTGGAACGCTGATAACGCGATGTCGCTGGGCGCCGGCATGCTGGGCGATCTCGACGATGTCCAGGTCTACCAGCGGCCCCTGACTACCGATGACGTAGCAGCTCTCATCGCGAGGACGAACGGGCAGACTGCCCAGAACGCGAACTCCTCGAGTCAGCCCACGCAGGCTGCGTCTCCCACCTTGAGCAGCGCTGCGGAGTTCGATTACGACCATCTCAATCTGGAGGGCTGTCTCCAGACCCCCAAGCATCCGACCATCGATTATGCCCGCATCCAAGAACGTCCGTTCTCTTCCTGCTGGACAACCTGGGTCAGCATGGGAACGTACGAAGCGACCGAGGACGGCGACGGCCCGGACGGAAAGCGGTGGACCAAGGCCAGCAATAAAGTCGGCACGAGCAAGAGCGGCGGCAGGGCCGGCATACTGGCCTCCATTCTGGAGATGGCCGAGGAAGATACTCTGGACCACCCCAGTGAAATATTCTTCCAGTTCCGTGCCACCTGGGTGCTCAACAGCTACGTGGGGAACAAGGCGGGTACGGAGGTGGCCAACGCAGAAGGCAGCGGCCTGAAGCCGCAGAACATGAAGCTCTTCGTGCGGCTGACCGACTTCGCCCTGTATTGGAACGGAAAAAGATACCCTCTGGACGAGAGGACCTCGGCGGAGATCCAGGGGCTCCAGCTGACATTCGAAGCGCAGACCGAATCGGACAACCTGACGCCTTGCCGGTCCGTCACCGGAAGTACCACGAAGACGATCAGAGAATGGGAGGCCACCAGTAGCGCCATGTTCCTGCTGGAAAGCAATCCCGTCGCGGGAGGGACCAACGCTATATGCACGATCAAGCCCACGCTCACTCGTTTTCATAACAATCGCTCAGACCTTCCTCTGTGGAGCTACGAAATAGTAGGAACGACGGGGAAGCGGCTCGGCGTGGCCCGACATGGCTACTCACGGCTGCCAGGGGACCTCAGCACCCTGGCGGCCCCCTACTACCGGTGCGATCGGGACAAGGTGATCAATCACACCGGCGGATGTGTCAACGACAGGGCGCACCGGGTCTTCGAAATGTCAGAAAGCAAGAACCCTGAATTCGCCGAAGTCACCAGGCACATCAAAGCCGCCCTGGACCCGAGCATCAACGGGCTCACATCCCCCCCGCTTCGGCCAGGACACGACTGGTCGAAGCCGGAGTATCCGCCCACGAAGTACTGGAACGGATCCGAGCAGCCGAAGACGATCCCTGGAAACTGGAACGTCGCCTCCAGTCCGCCGCTGAACAAGCGTCCTGCAGGCACCAACAGCTTCAACAGGAACTTCTTCTCCAACGTTGAGATGCACATGGACGTCGGGACTACCAACAAGATGCACTGGAGCAAAACGCCCGTAACCAATTACTGCAAGTACTACTTCAGGGACCAATATCCAGCGGCACAGAACTCCGAAGGAATGCCGTGGTCCGGCGGCAGGACGCGGGACACCAGACTGGAGTGCGACGAGTATCCCTTCGCCTCGACCTACCAAGGGGCGGCCGGCAACGGAAGGGGAACTGGCCACTACTCCATCAGGGCCGTCAACGGCGGACACAACGAACGGCACGGCAACGCGCTGAAGAGTTTCTATGACAAATATCATGTCGCCACCCACCACGCCTTCTGGGTGAGCGTCGTGCCGTAGTCATCTTCGTCGGTGCATCAAAGTGGAGGTGCGGGTCAGGTATGACCCGCACC
>NZ_JBSFPS010000387.1:0-6707 GCF_053588315.1 Streptosporangium sp. NPDC003464
GGCCCAGCAGCACCAGCAGGCCCGACAGCAGGAACGGGATGCGCCAGCCCCAGCTCTGGAAGGCGTCGTCGGACTGGACCGCGGCCAGGACCGCGAGCACCGCGGTGGCCAGCAGGTTGCCGCCGGGGGCGCCGGCCTGCGGCCAGGACGCCCAGAAGCCGCGCCGCGCGGTGTCGCCGTGCTCGGAGACGATGAGCACCGCGCCGCCCCACTCGCCGCCGAGGGCGAAGCCCTGGACGAGCCGGAGCGCGGTCAGCAGCAGCGGAGCCGCCGCGCCGACCGCCGCGTGGGTCGGCAGGCAGCCGATCAGGAAGGTCGCGCCGCCCATCATCAGCAGGCTGATGACCAGGAGCTTCTTACGGCCGAGCCGGTCACCGTAGTGGCCGAACACCAGCGCGCCCAGCGGGCGGGCGACGAAGCCGACCGCGTAGGTGAGGAAGGCCAGCAGGGTGCCGGTCAGCGGGTCCGACTTGGGGAAGAAGAGCGCGGGGAAGACCAGCGCGGCGGCGGAGCCGTACAGGAAGAAGTCGTACCACTCGATCGTCGTGCCGATCAGACTGGCCGCGACGATCTTTCCGATGGGGGTGCGGGTTTTCTCTGACATCTCACTCACCAATGGGTAGCGCTGTTGGGGGGATGTCGGCTCACGGTACGTAGTGACCGGCGTCACTCCTATGGCTCCGGCCGCCATACCCGGCGGCTGGTCTATGTGGATGCCCGCGGACACCCGTGGAGGGCCGAGAGGAGACCGGGGAGACCGGGGCCGGAGGGCGGGGCGGGAGGGTCGGCTTCAGTGGCTGAGGCGGTGGAGGCGCAGGGCGAGCTGGATCTCCAGGGCGCGCTCCGGATCCTGCCAGTCGGCGCCGAGGAGCTGGGCGACCCTGTCCAGGCGCTGGGTGACGGTGTTGACGTGGATGTGCAGGGCCTCGGCCGTACGCGACAGCGACCCGCCGGTGCCGAAGTAGGCGGTGAGGGTGCGGATCAGGGCGGTGCCCCGGCGGGCGTCGTAGTCGATCACCGAGCCGAGCGCCGAGCCGAGGAACGCCTCGATGTCGCGGCCGTCGCCGACGAGCAGCCCGACGAAGCCCAGCTCGGTGGCGCTCGCGCCCTCCCCGGCCCGGCCCAGGGCCAGCAGGGCGTCGGCGCAGCGCTGCGCCTCGCGGTGGGCGGCGGCCACCTCGGCGGGACCGCGCACCGGGCCCGAGGCGCCCGCGGTGGCGGGATGCCCCAGAGACCCGCTGAGCTCGGCCGCCACCCGTTTGGCGAGGTGACCGGGCCGGTCGCCGGGCAGGAGCAGCACCACCTCGTCCCCGCGCAGGGCCGCCAGGCCGTGGTTCAGCGTGGCCTGGGAGGAGGCCCAGAAGGCGGCGCGCTCGCGCCGTCCGCCGTGGCGGACCACCACCACCACGTGGTCGGCGTCCAGATCCACCCCGACCCGCCGGGCCCGCTGGCCCAGCCCCTCCAGGGCGGGGCGGGAGATCAGGTCGTCGAGCAGCTCGCCCCTGACCCGGCCCTCCGCCTCGGCCACCGTACGCCGGAACAGCAGGAGCAGCGCGGTGACCAGCGCGGCCCGTTCGAGGATGCGCTGGTCGGTGTCGGCCACCTGGCCGTCGGCCCGCAGCACGAGCGTGCACAGCGGCTCGCCGCCCACGTCCACCGACGCGACCAGCAGATTGCCCCGCTTGACGGTGCGGCCCAGCGCCCGGGACGACTGCGCGGCGTCCGCGATCATGGCCGCGGTCGTCTCGGAGCCCTGCCGCGTGCCCGCCGGACCGCCCTCCTGCGCCGGCACGCCCGCCGCCAGCTCGCCCGGGTCCCCGGTGATCGGCCGTCCCGCGTCGTCCAGCACGACCAGCGAGCCGCCGAGCACCTCGGTGACCACGGCGGCGACGTCCCCGACCCCGCCGCCGCGCAGCACCAGCCCCGTCATCCGGTCATGCGCGAGCGCGGCCCGCTCCACGGCCTCGCTGTGCGCGTTGACCTGCCGGTTGGCCTCGCTGAGCTCCTCCAGGGCGTTCCTGGTCTCCTGCAGCAGCCGGGCGTTGTCGATCGCCACCGCCGCGTGCGCGGCCAGCGAGCCCAGCAGCACCACCTCGTCCTGGGTGAACGGCCGCACGCTCCGGTTGGCCGCGAACAGCACCCCGATGACCCGCGCGCCGAGCTTGAGCGGCACGCCCAGGATGGCGACCAGGCCCTCCTCGTGCACCGCGTCGTCGATGTGGAGCTTGTGCCGGAACCGCTCGTCGGCGAAGTAGTCGGCCGTCGAGTAGGGGGTCGCGGTCTGCGCCACCAGCCCGCCGAGGCCGGCGCCCATGGCCAGCCGGAGCGCACGGAACTTGGCCGAGACCGAGCCGTCCGTCACCCGCATCCAGGTGTCGCCCCGCTCGGGGTCGTGCAGCGTCATGTAGGCGGCGTCGGTGCCCAGGAGCTGCCTGGCCCGGTGCACGATGGCCTCCAGCACCGCGTCGAGGTCCCGCAGCCCCGCCAGGTCGCCGGCGGTGTCGAACAGCGCCGACAGCTCGGCCTCGCGTTTGGCCCTGCGCCGCAGCAGCGCCCGCACCTTCAGCGCGGCGAGCTTGGCCTCCTCCAGCTCGGCCAGCGTCGCCGCGTCCGCCCCGCCGGCCCTGGCGGCCAGGATGGGCCCCTCGAACTCGACCGCCGACGCCTCCCTGGCCAGCATTTCGAGAAAGACCCGTGCACTCATGTCTTCCATTCTGATTGCGACGCTGCGCGTCGCGGCTCGGGTGCTGGTAACCGGTGGCTTCCCTCGTCGCTCGTCCGCTGCGCTCCCTCGCTCCTCAGTCCAGCTCACCGGCGCACCCTCGCGGTCTCATTGCGACGCTTCTCGTTGCGACGCTGCGTTTCGGGGTCAGCGGGCGGTCCAGCCGCCGTCCACGGGGAGGGAGGTTCCCGTGATGAACGAGCCGTGGGGGCCGCACAGGTAGGCGACCAGTTCGGCGACCTCCTCCGGTTCGATCAGCCGTTTGACCGCCGCGGGGGCCAGCATGATCTGCTCGACGACCTCGTCCCTGCCGATGCCGTGGGACTCGGCCTGGGCGTCGACCTGGTTCTCCACCAGCGGGGTGCGGACGTAGGCGGGGCTCACGCAGTTGGAGGTCACGCCGTGCGGGGCGCCTTCCAGGGCGATGACCTTCGACAGCCCCTCAAGCGCATGCTTAGCGGTGACATATGCAGATTTGTACGGCGAGGCGCGGAGGCCGTGGACCGAGGAGATGTTGACGATCCGTCCCCAGCCCCGCCCGTACATTCCCGGCAGGACCGACCGGACCAGCAGGAACGGCGCCTCGACCATGACCTTGAGGATCTTCGAGAAGACCTCCGGCGGGAAGTCCTCGACCGGCGCCACGTGCTGGAATCCGGCGTTGTTCACCACGATGTCCACGTCGCCGGGGAGCGCGTCCACGAAGTCGGGCGCCGACAGGTCCGCGACCACCGGCGTCCCGGAGACCTCGGCGGCCACCTTCGCCGTGGCCTCGGCGTCCATGTCGACCACCACCACATGCGCTCCGGCGGCGGCCAGCCGCTGCGCGCAGGCGCGCCCGATCCCGCTGCCCGCCCCGGTCACCACGGCTCGCCGCCCCGCTAGGTCACTCATGCTGCCGAATCTAGGCAATCAGCCGAATCCCGGCCCATGTCGTCAGCCACCATAGTCATGCCGCCGCCTATGTGTGCCGTGCGGACCTGTCCGGGGCCGTCACCCGGAGGCGACGGGATAGCGGATGATGGTCCGCATCTTCTCCGGTGCCGTACGGCCCGGCACGGACAGGTAGATCTCCTGGTGCCTCCCGGCGACGGTCAGCCCCTGGTCGGCGACGAACTTCAGCAACCTCTCGACGGTCGCCGGCTCCTCGCTGTAGGGACCGGTGTGCAGGATCTGGGCCGCCCTGCCTCCGGGGGCGTTGGCGAGCCGTATCCCGTCGACCTCCGCGCCGGGCTTCTTCCTCCGGACGGCGCTCACCGCCCGCGCCACCGCCTCGGGGGTGACCTGCTCCGGCTGGAGGATGCCCATGGTCCACCGCATGGACGCGCGGTCGTCGGGCGTGCCCTCCCACAGCCCTTCGAGGGGGGCGACCGAGTAGGTCAGCACCGGCTTGAGCTCCGCGCGGACCGCGTAGGCGACGCCGTACAGACCCTCGACGACGGCCTTGTAGTGGTCGCCGGACGGGTCTCCCGAGCCGTCCACCATGAGACAGGGGAGCGGGGGGACGTCCAGGAGCGTCGGCGCGGCCTTGGCCGTGTAGAGGCCGGGGTGAGTCTTCTTCATGGGGCCAGACTGGGCTCTCCCTTCAGGGGAGAGTCCAGCCGGCCTGTCGCGGTCAGACCGTGACCGGATAGGTGAGCGCCAGCTCGTCGCCGGGGACCCCGCGGATGCCCCAGTTGACCTGCGGCGATTCAATGATCACGATTTCCAGGTCCGCCGCCGGGAGGTCGAGCTCCTCCTGGGCCCGGGCGAACAGGGCGCGGATCAGGTCGCGCTTGGCCTCGTCCGACCGGCCCTGGAAGCAGACGATCTCCACGATCAGATACCGCTCGCTACGCTGCGGGCAGATCAGGTCCTCGGCGTCGAGCAGCAGGAACCGGTGGAACCTCTTGTCCTCCGGGAGCCGCCACACCTCGGTGAGGCAGCCGTGCACGGTGTCCGATATCTCCTGGCGCCGACCGGCCCAGACGTCGCGGCGGCCGTAGAACTTGATCTGGGTCATGGGGCGAGTCTCCCAGAGCTGTTGATCTACGACGGCGGCCGGGTCATGGACAGCACGTCGAGGAGGGCGTCGAGCTGCTCCTCGGTGAGGGTGCCCCTGGCGACGTGGCCGCGCTCGATGACGACCTCGCGGATGGTCTTGCGCTCCGCCAGGGCCTGCTTGGCTATCTTGGCCGCCTCCTCGTAGCCGACGTGCCGGTTGAGCGGCGTGACGATCGACGGGGACGACTCGGCGTATTCGCGCAGGCGGTCGGTGTTGGCCGTGATGCCGTGGACGCAGCGGTCGGCCAGCAGCCGGGAGGCGTTGGCCAGCAGCCGGATCGACTCCAGCACGTTGCGGGCGATGACCGGCAGCATCACGTTGAGCTCGAAGTTGCCCGAGGCCCCGGAGAAGGCGATGGCCGTGTCGTTCCCGATGACCTGCGCGGCGACCATGCACACCGCCTCGGGGATCACCGGGTTGACCTTGCCCGGCATGATCGACGAGCCGGGCTGGAGATCGGGCAGGTTGATCTCGCCGAGTCCGGCGCGCGGGCCCGAGCCCATCCAGCGGAGGTCATTGGCGATCTTGTTGAGCGAGACCGCGACCGTGCGGAGCTGGCCGGAGAGCTCCACGACGGCGTCCCGGGCGCCCTGGGCCTCGAAGTGGTCGGGGGCCTCGGAGAACGGGAGGCCGGTGGCCTCGCGGAGCTTCTCGATGACCTGCGAGGCGAAGCCGGGCGGGGTGTTGACGCCGGTGCCGACGGCCGTGCCGCCCAGCGGGAGCTGGGCGAGATGGGGGATCGCGCCGCGCACCCGGGCGATGGCGTTGTCGATCTGGGTGGCGTAGCCGCCGAACTCCTGGCCGAGCGTGACCGGGGTGGCGTCCATCAGGTGGGTCCTGCCGGCCTTGACCACCTGGTCGAACTCCAGCGACTTCTCCCGCAGCGCGGTGGCCAGGTGCCGCAGGGACGGGATGAGGTGGTAGGTCACCTCGGTCGTGGCGGCGACGTGGATGGAGGTGGGGAAGACGTCGTTGGAGGACTGCGAGGCGTTGACGTGGTCGTTGGGATGGACCGGGCGGCCCAGCCGCTCCTCGGCGAGGGTGGCGATCACCTCGTTGGCGTTCATGTTGGAGGAGGTGCCGGAGCCGGTCTGGAAGAGGTCGATGGGGAACTCGCCGTCCCACTCGTTCTCCGCCACGTCGGTGGCGGCCTCGGCGATGGCTTGGGCCAGCTCCTTGTCCAGCACCCCCAGCCCGGCGTTGACCTCGGCGGCGATCGCCTTGATCAGACCCAGCGCGGCGATGTGCGGGCTCTCCAGCCCGCGCCCTGATATGGGGAAGTTCTCCACCGCTCGCTGGGTCTGCGCCCGCCACTTCGCGTCCGCCGGGACACGTACGTCACCCATCGAGTCGTGCTCGATCCGATACTCGCTCATGGGTCCAGTCTGCGTCGTACGGGATAAAGCGGGAATTCAGCTCAGGGTCGCCGCCGCCAGGATCACGATCAGCACCAGGGCGAGGGCCGCGACCCCCATGAGGACGATCAGGCCGACCCGGGTCCTGGGCGGCGTGGTCGTCTGCTCTCCCTTGCCGCCCTGTCCCGCGATCGCGAACAGGTCGGTCCCCAGCCCTTGGTACCGCGGGTCGCCCCGCCTGGGCTCCTCAGGTCCCGCCTGATGCGGATGGCCGCCGGGCACGCCCGGTCCCGGCTGGTGCGGGGGGCCATCGGGTGTTCCCGGTCCGGGCTGCTGCCAGGGGCCCGGTGGCACGGGGCCCCCGTGACCGGGCAGCCACCCGGCGTCCGCCGGCTGGTCGTCCGGGGCGCTTCCCGGCCGCGGTCCCACCGGGGATCCCGGCCCCCAGGCCACCGGTGTGCCCGGCGCGGCCGGACCACGCCCGCCCGCGACCGGTGTGCGGCCCAGTCGGCGGAGTGGGGTTCGTCGGGGACTCCGCGGTTGAGGCACCACAGGTGGGTGAGCCAGTCGGCGGAGGTGTCGGGCC
>NZ_JBSFPS010000388.1:0-6666 GCF_053588315.1 Streptosporangium sp. NPDC003464
GACGTGCGTGAGGCGCTCGCGCGGGCCGTTCGGCCAGAAGGCGCAGGGCCAGATGTTGTTCTTGAGGGGGCCGAAGAGGGGGTGGCGCGTACGGCTGCGCTGGACGTCGTTCCAGTAGGTGTCGGGGTCACGCGGCGCGGCGCGGTCGCCGCAGATGATCGCGGCGGCCGGGCCGGCGAACGGGGAGCCGGCGCTGGTCAGGACGAACGTGAGGAATCCATCGAGTTCGGAGCCGGGGTCGGCCGGGCGGCCGTGCGCGGCCTCGTTCAGGGTCCGAACGGTGGAGGTGAACTGCGCGCGGGCCGCGGGGCGGTCGTCGCCGGAGCCGACGGAGAGGATGTACGGGACCGCCTGGTCGTCCACCTCGTACGCTCCGACGCGCAGCGGGCGGTCCTGCGCGGCGGCGACGATCGCGTTCACGGTGGCGAGCACGCGGGCGGTGGTGGCGCCGAGGCCATAGGTGCCGTGACGTTCGGCGGCCCAGGCCGCCCAGCCGCGCAGCGCGCGTTCCGCCTCGTCTTCGGTGCCCCGCGTCGCCCTGGGGCCCCACTTGTCCGGGTCGCCCGCGCTGTCCAGGACCACGCGGTCGGTGCGGCCGGGGAACATCTGGGTGTAGACCGCGCCCAGGTAGCTGCCGTAGGAGTAGCCGAGGAAGGAGATGCGGCGCTCCCCGAGGACGCGGCGCACGAGGTCGATGTCGCGGGCCGTGTCGCGCGTGTTGGCGTACGGGAGCACGTCGGCGTGACGCCGGGCGCAGCGCTCGGCCAGGTCGTGCTGGACCGCCACCTGGTGATCGAACCGGGCGCGGGTCGGACCGGCCGAGCGGAGCCACAGGCCGATGGGCCAGCCGCAGTCGAGCGGCGTGCTGCGCCCGACGAAGCGCGGGTCCAGGCCGACGAGATCATAACGGGCGGCGACGTCCTTCATGGCCGCGCGCGTCCGCAGGGGCATGCCCAGCGTGCTCTCGCCGGGGCCGCCGCTGTTGAGGACCATGGTGCCGATGCGATGGGCGCGGTCGGTGGCGGGGAGGCGGGACAGCGCGAGTTTGATGGTGCGGCCGCCGGGCCTGGAGTGGTCGAGCGGGACGGTGAGCTCCGCGCACCGTGCGCCTGCCCGGTCGAGCTCCTTGCCGAGGGCGTCGTCGGGCCCCTGGGCGCAGGGCTTCCAGTCGAGCGGTGGGGGCGGGCCGGCGTCGGCTGTGGCCGGGGGTGCGACGGCGGCGGACAGGGCGATCAGGGCGAGGGCCGGGACCAGGCGTCCGAGGGCCCGAACACATGTCAGTTTCATGGTCGGGGACGCTATTCCGGCCGGACGTCCGGCACGATACAGCCGGCCGCACGCGCGTTGGTACAGCCCGCTGTAGTGTCCGGCGGGGACCGATGACGGATAATGATCTCCGTACGGCGTCGTGAGGAGGGGCACATGCGTGACCGTGCGTTCTCCGGCTCGGTCTACCTGCTGGGCACGTTGGCCACCGCCGTGGTCACGGCGCTCGCGCTGCCGGTGCTGCTCGCGCCGCCGGCGGCGCGGGGCTGGGCGGACTGGCACCGTCAGCGGGCCGGCAGGCTGCTCGGTGTTCCGGTCGACGGGCGACCGGGCGGGCGGCGGAATCTCGCCTGGGCGCTCGCGCACGTCGCCGTCGGGTTCCCGCTCGGGCTGGCCGCCCTGCTGTGCCTGGGCAACATCCTGGTCGCCGCGGTGGCGTTGCCATTGTGGTGGGCGTTTCCCGTCGACGCGCGTCCCACCCTGCTCTCGTTCTTCGATGTCCATGTGGGCGATTGGGAGACCGCGCTGGTCGGGGGATCCGTTCAGATCGCCGTCCTCGGTGCGGCGGCCTGGTGGGTGCTCCCGGCGCTGGCGCGACTCCACGCGCGGCTGTGCCTGGCGGTGCTCGCGCCGTCGGCCCGCGAGCGGCTCACCGAGCGGGTCGACGTGCTGACCAGAAGCCGGGTCGGCGTGGTCGACGCCCATGGCGCGGAGCTCCAGCGGATCGAACGCGATCTGCACGACGGGACGCAGGCGCGCCTGGTGGCCATCGCCATGCAGCTGGGCATGGCCCGGGAGTCGCTCGCCGACGATCCGGACACGGTGGCGGCGCTGCTCGCGCAGGCGCACGAGACGGCGGAGGAGGCGATGGTCGAGCTCCGCGCGGTGCTCCAGACGATCTACCCGCCGATCCTCGCCGACCGCGGGCTCGACGGGGCGCTGACGGCGCTGGCCGCCCGGTCGAGCGTGCCGGTCCACATCGAGCTCGCCGATCTGGGCGCGCTCCCGGCGACCGTGGAGGCGGTGGCCTACTACGTGATCGCCGAGGCGCTGACGAACGTGGCCAAGCACGCCGCCGCCACGCGGGTGGCCCTCCGGATCGAGCGCGCCGACGACGTGCTGTCCATCGAGGTCATCGACGACGGAAGGGGCGGCGCCGACGAGGCGCGCGGCACCGGGATCGCCGGAATATGCCGGCGGGTCGCCGCCCTGGACGGCACGGTCCGTCTCGACAGCCCGCCGGGCGGCCCCACCACGCTCGCCGTCCGGATACCGTGCGTGCAGTGATCGTTCAGGGGGTCCCGTGCGGGTCGTGATCGTCGAGGACAACGTCCTGCTGTCCAGCGGCCTGGAGCTGCTGCTGACGGCGAAGGGCTGCGAAGTCGTGGCGGTCGTCGGCGACGGCGAGGCGTTCCTCGACGCCGTCACCGAGCACCGCCCCGACATCGCCATCGTCGACGTGCGGCTGCCACCGTCGTTCCGCGACGAGGGGATCCACGCCGCGCTGCGGGCCCGCCGCGAGCACGGCGCGCTGCCGATCCTGGTGCTCTCGCAGTACGTCGAGCGCGAGTACGCCGGCGAGCTCCTCTCCGACGGCCGCGGCGGCATCGGCTACCTCCTCAAGGACCGCATCGGCCGGGTGGCCGAATTCGTCGACGCCCTGCGCCGCGTCGCGGCCGGCGGCACCGCCATGGACCCCGAAGTGGTCGCCCAACTCCTCGTCCGCCGCGCCGGTGACCCCCTGGACACCCTCACGCCCCGCGAGCGAGAGTCGCTCGCCCTCATGGCGCAGGGCCACGACAACGCCACCATCGCCGAGCGGATGCGCATCTCCGACAACGCCGTCCACAAGCACATCGGCAACATATTCGCCAAGCTCGGCCTGGCGCCGGACGACTCCGGCCACCGCCGCGTACGCGCAGTACTCACCTACCTGGACGGCACGTTCCGGCCGGCCGAGCCAGACCCCGGTACGCGGAGTCTGTGAAGTCCGCCAGGAAATGTCGAGAACCCGCGTGTGGTTCCGTCCCCGCGGTGAACACGGCCACAATGGGCCGTGCCGTACGGAGGAGAACATGATGGCCAAGTACCTGCTGCTCAAGCACTACCGGGGCGCGCCGGCAGCGGTCAACGACGTGCCGATGGACCAGTGGACGCCGGAGGAACTCTCTGCCCACGTGCAGTACATGGCGGACTTCGCCGCCCGGTTGGAGGGAACGGGCGAGTTCGTCGACGCCCAGGCGCTCTCCCCGGAGGGGACGTTCGTCCGCTACGACGGCGAGGGGCGGCCGCCGGTCACCGACGGCCCGTTCGCGGAGACCAAGGACCTGATCGCCGGCTGGATGGTGATCGACGTCGACGGCTACGAGCGGGCGCTCGAGCTGGCCGGCGAGCTGTCGGCGGCTCCGGGCGCGGGTGGCAAGCCGATCCACGAGTGGCTTGAGGTGCGCCCGTTCATGGTCGAACAGCCAACGGTGATCGAGTGAACGAGTCGCTGCTGCGGGAGCTGGTGCCCGTGGTGATCGGTGTTCTCGTCCGCCGCGGAGCCGACTTCGCGGCGGCCGAGGACGCCGTGCAGGACGCCCTGGTCGAGGCCGTACGCGTGGGGCCGGACGACCCGCTG
Source organism: Streptosporangium sp. NPDC003464 (assembly GCF_053588315.1). Classification (NCBI taxonomy): domain Bacteria; kingdom Bacillati; phylum Actinomycetota; class Actinomycetes; order Streptosporangiales; family Streptosporangiaceae; genus Streptosporangium; species Streptosporangium sp. NPDC003464. The sequence goes on from NZ_JBSFPS010000388.1 coordinate 3,890, forward strand.
CGAGATCCCAAGGGCTGGCTGATCACCGTGGCCTGGCGCAAGTTCCTCGACGCCGCCCGCGCCGAAACCTCCCGACGGCACCGCGAGATACGCGTCGAGAGCGAGCCGGTGCCCGGCCCGGGTGAGTCGGCCGACCACACGCTCCAGCTGTACTTCCTGTGCGCGCACCCGTCCCTGACGCCGGCCTCGGCCGTCGCGCTCACGCTGCGCGCGGTCGGCGGCCTGACCACGCGTCAGATCGCGCAGGCCTACCTCGTGCCGGAGGCGACCATGGCCCAGCGGATCAGCAGGGCCAAGCGCACCGTCTCGGGCGTACGGTTCAACCAGCCGGGTGACGTCGCCACGGTGCTGCGCGTGCTCTATCTGGTCTTCAACGAGGGCTACTCCGGCGACGTCGACCTCGCCGGTGAGGCGATCCGGCTCACCCGCCAGCTGGCCGTGATGACCAAGCATGAGGAGGTCGCGGGCCTGCTCGCGCTCATGCTGCTCCATCATGCCCGGCGTCCGGCACGGACCGCTCCCGACGGCAGGCTCGTGCCCCTGGCCGAGCAGGACCGCGGCCGGTGGAACACCCGCCTGATCGCCGAGGGGGTCGACGTGCTCCAGGCAGCCCTCGCCCGCGACCGGCTGGGCGAGTTCCAGGCCCAGGCCGCCATCGCCGCGCTCCACGCCGACGCCAGGACGGCCGAGGAGACCGACTGGGTGCAGATCGTCGAGTGGTACGACGAACTGGTGCGCCTCACCGGCAACCCGGTGGCCCGCCTCAACCGGGCCGTCGCGGTCGGTGAGGCCGACGGCGCGCGGGCCGGTCTGGCCGCGCTGGCTGAGCTCGACCCCGCCCTGCCCCGCCATACCGCCGTCGCGGCCTACCTGCACGAGCGCGACGGCGACCCGGTGACCGCGGCACGCCTCTACGCCGAAGCCGCCCGACAGGCGCCCAGCCTCCCCGAACGCGACCACCTCACGCGACAGGCCGCACGGATCAACGCGCAGCTGCGCGGTTGAGCGCCGACGCGATCGACCGAAGGCGAGCTCGACAAACCGAGGCCGGAGCCGACCAGCCTCAACCGGCTCGGCACCACCGAGGAGACCGCGCAGGTGCGTGACGGCGGCGTCGATGTAGAGGCTGTTCCGCCCGCCTGCTCGGCGCCTGTCACGGCCCGGCAGGTCCGGGAAGGCCGGCCGGGTCGCGCGCCGCACGCCCGCACGTGGACGCCTCGCGAAACTCCGGCCGCCACGCCGGCGCCGCCATCGCGCCATGGATGCTTACCGTCAATGATCGACTACTCTGTGTGTTGATCATGCTGGTCGACGACCGAGCGCCATGACCCCATTCCGTCCACCGAGGAGAACGAGCATGCGCATGAAGCTCACCACCATCGCCCTGGCCTCCGCCCTGACCGGTGGCGCCCTCTGCGCCGGCGCCGCCGCCTACGCCGCGATCGGCGGCGCCCAGGCCCCCTACGCCCGTGCCGCCGCCATCGTCAACGCCGACGGCACCGTGGTGCGCTCCAGGGGCGTCATCGACGTCCGCAAGATCGGCACCGGCCGCTACTGCATCCAGCTCGACGCCGACATCGACGCCACCAAGGCCGTCCCGGTCGCCACCAAGCGCTGGGGCGCCCCGTGGAACGCCAGCGTCTTCGTCACCGATGACGCCACCGAGTGCGGCAACGCCGCCCGCCACGTCTTCGTCGGCACCGGAAACGGCTCGACCGGCGCCGACGTCCCCTTCCACGTCATCGTGCCCTGAGGCCGAAGAGCACCTCGCCAAGACGCGGATGAGCCGGCGCGGGGCTGCGGAGCGGACCGGCGCTTCAGGTCAGGTCCCACAGCCGCACCGTCCCGTCGATGCTGCCGGTGACGACCTGGGGGTTGCCGTCGATCACCACGGCCAGCGCGAACACGGCGCCGTGGTGATCGGTGAACGGCTCGCCGATCTGCTGACCGCTGGTGAGATCCCACAGCCGCACCGTCCCGTCGTGACCTCCGGTGACGGCGACGGGACGGCCGTCGATCAGCACCGCCGCCACCGCACCCACCCCGCCGCCGTGCCCGGTGAGGGGGCCGCCGATCTGCCGACCGGTGGTGAGATCCCACACCAGCACCGTCCCGTCCTCGTCGCCGGTGACGACGTGGGGGCGGCCGTCCACCACGACCGCCGCCACCTGACCAACCTCGTCGGGGTGTCCGGTGAGGGGTTCGCCGATCTGCCGACCGGTGGTGAGGTCCCACAGCCGCACCGTGCCGTCGGCGCCTCCGGTGACGGCGACGGGGCGGCCGTCCACCACGACCGCCGCCACCGCCCACAGCTCGCCGTAGTCGACGGTGAGGGGTTCGCCGATCTGCCGACCGGTGGTGAGGTCCCACAGTCGCGCCGTCCCGTCGGCGCCGGCGGTGAGAACGCGGAGCCGACCGTCGATCAGTGCTGTCGTAACCGCCTCCACCCCGCCGGTGTGGCCGGTCAGGGGATCGCCGATCTGCTGACGGGCGGTGAGGTCCCACAGCCGCACCGTCCCGTCCTCACCTCCGGTGACGGCGACGGGACGGCCGTCGATCACCGACGTCGCCACCGCGCGCACCCGCTTGGTGTGACCGGTCAGGGGTGCACCGACCTGCTGACCGGTGGTGAGGTCCCACAGCCGCACCGTCCCGTCCTCACCTCCGGTGACGGCGACGGGACGGCCGTCGATCACCGACGTCGCCACCGCCTGCACCGGGCTGTCGTGGCCGGTCAGGGAATACCGAAGTCGGAGGCCGAGCCGGAAGCCGGTGGC
>NZ_JBSFPS010000389.1:0-6644 GCF_053588315.1 Streptosporangium sp. NPDC003464
TCCCGCTCCTCGCCGCCGCGGGTGGCGTACTGGTCAGCCAGGGCGGTCGCCTTAGCCAGGCAGTCCCGGCTTTTCGCCCGCCGCGGCGGCCAGGTGCTCCACCCGCGTGCCGGGGTCGCGGTCGGGGCGTGCGCGGCCCAGCAGCCCGGCGTAGGCGCCGTGCGCGGCGCCCGGCACCCCGGAGCCGGTGACGTGCAGCAGCACCACGTCGGCGCTCTTGGGCGCGTGGGTGCGCGCAGCGTCGACGCAGGCGGGCCAGGTGCCCTCCACGATCCAGACGATGACGGTCATCGCGTTCAGCCTCCGATCGCTTGAAGTGACACCCACAGTGCCACCACCGAGAGCAGCAGCGCGGTGGGCACGGCGAACAGACCGAGCCGGGTGAACTCGCCCAGCTCCACGTCGGTGTCGTGTTCGCGCACGATCCGCCGCCACAGCAGGGTGGCCAGGGAGCCGGCGTAGGTGAGGTTCGGGCCGATGTTCACGCCGAGGAGCACGGCCAGGACGGCGCCCGGTCCGGTGGGGGCGGTCAGCGGCAGCAGCACCAGGACTGCGGGCAGGTTGTTGATGATGTTTGCCAGTACGGCTGCCAGTGCCGCGGTGGCAAGGAGGGCCGCCAGGCCGGTGCCGGCAGGAACCACGTGGCCCAGCGCGCCCGCGAGGCCGTTGTCGACCACCGCCCGGACCACGATGCCCAGCGCCAGCACGAAGGCGCAGAACGGCAAGGCCGCGGCCCGCACGATCACCGTAGGGGTGGTGCGGCGCTGGGCCAGGGTACGGGCCGCCAGGACGGCCGCGCCCGCGGCCGCCGCCCAGGCCGGGTTGATGTCGAGCGCCGAGGTCAGCACGAAACCCGCCAGGGTGCCCGCCACCGTGAGCAGGGCGAACAGCGGCAGTTCGCGGGGCTCGGAGGCGGGCGGGGCCTCGGCGCCCGCGTCCAGGTCGGTGGCGAAGAAGCGGCGGATCACCACGTACTCGGCCCCGATGGCGACCAGCCAGGGCAGCGCCATCAACCCGGCGAAGCGGGTGAAGGTCAGGCCGCTGGCGGCGAACGCCAGCAGATTGGTGAGGTTGGAGACCGGCAGCAGCAGCGAGGCGGTGTTCGACAGGTGGGTGCAGGCATAGACGTGCGGCTTGGCGCGAGCGCCCAGCCGGGCGGCGGTGGCGAACACCACCGGGGTCAGCAGTACCACCGTGGCGTCCAGGCTGAGCACCGCGGTGATCAGCGAGGCCGTCACGAAGACAAGGACCAGCAGGCGGCGGGGGCGGCCGGCCGCCCGGCGGGCCATCCAGGCGCCGCAGGCGTGGAACAGGCCCTCGTCGTCGCACAGCTGGGCCAGGACCAGGACGGCCGCGAGGAAACCGATCACCGGGCCCAGCCGGGCGGCCTCGGTCGCCGCGTGGTCGAGCGAGATCGCGCCGGTGGCGATGACCACCCCGGCGGCGGGGACGGCCACGACCGCCTCCGGCCAGCCCCACGGCCGGATCACCGCGCAGGCCAGTACCGCCAGGAGCAGGACGACGGACAGTGCTTCTGCGAGTGAGGCGTTCAGGGTCGGAACCTTTCCGGGTGGAGTCCTGGCGCGAGGAGTTCGTTGTAGGGGTCCCAGTAAGGGTGTTGGTAAGGAACGTGTCGCCAACCGCAAATAGTTGATCTTGAGCGGCGGTGTGGTAGCGATGGTCAAGAATCTGTGCTGGTGTCCCGTTGTGCTGGTGTCCCGTTAAGGATTGTCCACCGGGTTGTTCGGGGGCGCCGTCCGGCGGTGCCGCGCCGCAGGTCAAGTAATTCCCGCCTCACCGAGATCAGCGGCGACAATTCAGTCGATGAACTGGGTGCGATCCGGGTAAGGTAGCGCCCAACAGCGACGACGGAGCCGAGTAGCACCTCGATCACCGGAGTTGGAGAGAGCCGCCGGCAGCTGCGAAGGCGGACTCCGGCCGGGGCGTGAAGACCCTCCTGAGCTGCGGGGAAGAACGGCCCTCGGGCCTAGTAGAGTCCCGCCGAATCGCCCACGTCAAGGGTTTGCAGAGGCTACGCCGCACGAGTTCACGGCGTAGCGAAGGTGTGGTGGTACCGCGAGGATCCCGCTCGCCCACGCCTCTCAGGGGACGCGTTGCGAACCAGAGGAGGCCACCACCATGCAACGCATCCTGTCCATCCAGCTGTCCGCACACGTCGGCGAGACCGTACGCATCGCAGGCTGGATCCATCGTCGCCGACTGTTGAAGTCGGTCGCTTTCCTGATCCTGCGCGACGCCGCCGGCCTGACCCAGATTGTCGTGTCCGAAAAGACCGCCCGTGCTCAGCTGGAGACCCTGCCGGAAGAGACGACGGTCGCCATCGTCGGCACGGTCACCGTCGAGCCGTCCGCGCCGGGCGGCGTCGAGATCACCTCGCCGGTGATCGAGGCATTGACCGACCCCGCCGAGCCGGCTCCGTTCGACCTCTACCGGCCCGACCTGCGCGCGAGCCTGCCGACAATGCTCGACCACGCGCCGGTCGCGCTGCGCCACCCGAAGCTCGCCGCCACCCACCGCGTCAGCGCGGCCGCGGTCGGCGGGTTCCGCACGGCGCTCGAAGCGATGTCGTTCGTCGAGATCCACACCCCGAAGATCGTTGGTGCGGCGACCGAGAGCGGCGCCAACGTCTTCAAGCTCGACTACTTCGGCCGTCCGGCGTACCTGGCGCAGTCTCCTCAGCTCTACAAGCAGATGATGGTCGGCGTCTTCGAGCGGGTCTACGAAGTCGGACCGGTCTTCCGCGCCGAGCCGAGCGACACCGCCCGCCACCTCGCGTCCTACACCTCCCTCGATGCCGAGATGGGCTTCATCGAAGACCACCGCGACGTCATCGCCGCGTGCCACGCGACGGTCGGGGGCATGCTGGCCAACATCCACGCCTCGGCCGGTCCCTCACTCGAGCTTCTCGACGTCACCATGCCGGCGCTGACGGAGAAACCCGTGGTGGTGCACTTCGCCGACGTACTCGAGATGATCAGTAGGGCGACCGGCCAGGACGTGACCGCCGAATCTGACCTCGCGCCGGCGCATGAGCGTTGGATCGGCGAATGGGCCTTGCGTGAGTATGGCTCTGACTTCGTGTTCGTCGAGGGCTACCCGACCGCGCATCGCGCGTTCTACACACATCCGGACCCGGCGCGGCCCGGCTGCTCGCGCGCGTTCGACCTGATCTTTCGTGGCCTGGAGCTGGTCAGCGGCGGTCAGCGGATGCACCGGCACGCCGACTACGTGCGAGCGCTGACCGCGCGCGGTGAGAGTGACCTGTCGGCGTACTCGGGATATCTCGACGCGATGCGCTACGGCATGCCGCCGCACGGTGGCTTCGCGTTCGGGCTGGAACGGTTCATGGCACGCCTGCTCGACGTGCCGAACGTCCGCCAGGTCACGCTGTTCCCCCGCGATCTGCACCGGCTCGCTCCGTGAACGATGCCGGTGAGACCCTCGCGGATCGTTGTGCTGAAGACCCGCAGGCGCGGTGACGTCTGGACGCCGGCCCACGCCCTGTCAAGGCCGTAGGTTCGGAAATCTGCCGACCAGCGCGTAAGTGCGCTGAGCCCTACCGGTTTCCTAGGGTTTTTCACTTTCGACGCCCATCGGGAAAGAGTCAGAACTGTTGAGTGTGGCCGGACAGCTCCAGAGGTGGGACTGGGGCTGACCAGCCGGCGCACTCCATGCGTCAGCGTCAGCTTGCCCATCGACTGGAGGGAACCGATGGCTCGCCGTGGATCCTTCCGCCGTGCACAGCGGAAGGTCCGGGCGGGCCTTTCTCCATGTCTCTGAAGGCCCTGGACCACCTGCGCGAGGGCGACACGCTGGTCGTACCGTCACTGGACCGGCTCGGCCGGTCCCTGCAGGACCTGATCGCGATCGTCGCCGGCCTGCGCAACGCGACATCGGGTTCCGGTCGCCGAAGGAGGCCCTGGACACCACCACGCCGGGAGGACGGCTGGTGTTTCACGTGTTCGCCGCGCTCGCGGAGTCCGTCCGCGAACTCATCATCGAGGGCACCAACGAGGGCTCGGCCGCCGCCAAGGCTTGAGGCCGGCGCCTCGGACGGCCCCCGGCGATGCCCTGCCCAACCTCGCGCTGGACACCACCGGTGCGTCAGTTGACATTGGGCCCGGAGGCCGACCATGCGACGGCGAGACTCGAGCGTCCTCGACATCGAGTCCCCGTTGTCCGCTCTGGGACGGAGGTCGCGGCGGTAAGGGACTTTAGCCTCCGGTCCGTAAGGGGCGGTTCACTGCAGGCTGTGCGGTGGGCACCACCAGCGAGCACGGACCGGGCCATGCCCGAGCGCCGGCCGAAGAGGCGGCAACGCCGCAGCCGTGGTGCCCGCTCTTTCATCCATGCAGGAGCACGGGAGACGAGACCATGAGTACACCGGCGCGGGCCAGATCCCGCGAGCTGCGCGACGCCAGGACCGCCGCCGAGCGCCGCAGGAAGAAGCGCGTCCGCCTGGCCGCCGGTGGTGGCGGGGTGCTCATCGTGGCTCTCCTGGCCGCCATCGTGATCAGTCTCGTCAACGCCGCAGGAGGCTCCGGGGAAAGTACGGCGCCGCGGGGCAGGACAGCCGCTCCGGCGATCGCCACGACCAGCGGGGCCCTCGCTCTCGGCAGTGCCGCCGCGCCGGTGAGACTGGCGGTCTACCTCGACTACATGTGCCCGTTCTGCGGGCGCTTCGAGCAGGCCAACAGCGCCGAGCTGAACCGCCTGGTCGCCGACGGCACGGTGCGGCTGGAGCTGTATCCGCTGTCGTTCCTGGACCGGATGTCCAGCGGGACGGAATACTCCACGCGGGCCTCCAACGCCACCGCCACGGTGGCCGACCACGCGCCCGGCAAGGTCCTGGCCTTCAACACCGCGCTGTTCGCCCGCCAGCCCGCCGAGGGAAGCCGCGGCCTGTCCGACGACGAGATCGCCGCCCTGGCCCGTGACGCCGGCGTGCCGCAGGATGTCGTGAACCTCTTCACCGACCGGATCTTCGAGCCGTGGGTCACGGCTTCCACGGCCGCGGTGTTCGAGACGGGGATCTCCGGCACACCCACCGTGAAGATCAACGATGAGGTGTTCAAGGGCGACCTGTACACGGCCGGCCCGCTGACGGCGGCCATCGTCGCGGCCAAGAGATCGTGATGACCACCGTTCTGGCCCGCCTGCACCACCTCCGGCACACGAGCGGCTGGATCTTCGGAACCATGCTGCTGTCGGCGTGCCTGAGCCTGACCGCCTCCTTCGTGCTCTCGGTCGACGCCCTGGCCCTGGCGGCCGACCCGAGCACGAGCCTGTCGTGCGACATCAACGCCGTCATCAGCTGCGGGACGGTCGGCGCTTCCTGGCAGGCGCAGCTGTTCGGGTTCCCCAACGCCTTCCTGGGACTGATCGCCGAACCGGTCGTGATCACCATCGCGGTCGCGAGTCTGGGCGGCGTGCGCTTCCCGCGCTGGTTCATGTTCACCGCCCAGATGGTCTACGCCCTCGGTCTCGTCTTCGCCTGCTGGCTGCTTTTCCAGTCGATGTTCGTGATCGGCGCGCTGTGCCCGTGGTGCCTGCTGGTGACAGTGTCCACCACGCTGGTGTTCTTCACACTGACCCAGGTGAACATCCGCGACGGCAACCTGCCGCTGCCGCCCCGCGTGCAGGCGGGAGCGGCCAGGTTCATCGAGGCCGACCTTGACGTCATCGCCGTCACTGTCTGGATCCTGACCTTGATCCTGGCGATCGTCCTGAAGTACGGCTCCACGCTGATGGCATGACCCAGGGACGAACGGCCCTATCCGAAAGGTCTACTTCCTCTAATTCCGACAAGCCACCACCAGACATCCTGGAGCCCACACGATGACGTCGAAGGGTCATGATGTGCAACTACTGCGGCTGCCGGGACTTCCCGCTGATCGGCCGGCTCTCCGAGGAGCACTGGCAGATCGAGGAGACCGCCGGGGCCCTGCGCCGGGCCATCAACGAGAGCCGGTACGGCGACGCCGTATCCCTCCTCGACGGGCTGCTCGCACAGCTCATCCCGCACACCGTCACCGAGGAGAACGGCCTGTTCGCCGAACTGCGTGCCGAGGGGTCCCTGGCCGAGGCGGTCGACAGGCTCTGCGCCGAGCATGACGAGATCCACGGGGTGTTCGGCACGGTCGACCGCGCGGCACCGGACTGGGCGGCCGTGCTGGAGGCGATCGGGAAGCTGCGCCGGCACATCGACAGCGAGGAGCACGGCCTGTTCCCCGCCTCGGTGATCATGCTGCCGATCTCCGCCTGGGACCGCATCACTCCGCAGCAATCCACGGTCGGAGGGTAGAAGTGGTCGCCCTCCGGCGGGTGCACGGTCTCCGCCCCCGTGGACCGTGCACCTCCCGAAGGGCGATCCCTGCCCCCCGGGCGAGGCCGGTGACGGCCACCGGGGGCCGAAGGACCCGCAGATCTGGCGTCCAGGTTCCGTCCCGGGTGACCTGGGCCGGTGACGGGCCTCTGAGGGCCGCGCCCGGTGTTCCGGTCATGTCCGATGTGTGCCTGATCCGCCGCCTGGCCGGCTCGCGGTGCCCATGGCTGTCGTCCATGTCCGGCACGTCTTCGACGGGCGATGACGCCGCCTTCGGATGTCCGGGGAGGGTGGACCC
>NZ_JBSFPS010000390.1:0-6507 GCF_053588315.1 Streptosporangium sp. NPDC003464
GCCACCACCTGGACCGGCCGCCCACCCGGCACCCTCCACCGCTGGGCCAGCGAAGGCCGCATCACCCGCCACGGCACCCCCGGACACGCCCTCGACGGTATCGGCCACCTCGACCTGCTGCCCGGCCACGCGTACTTCGTCGAACAGGGCGTCGAGGTCGGCCAGGTTCGGCTGCGGGTCCTCGACGCCGCCGTCGCGCCGCAGCGTGCCGAGTACGGCGCGCAGTTCGTTGAGCGACTGGTGTGCGTTCTCCTGAATCACCTGGGCCGTTTCGCGGGTCTGCTCGGCGGTGAGGTCGGTGCGGTGCGACAGGCCGCCCGCGAGCATGGCCAGCAGAGAGATCCGGTGTGCCAGCACGTCGTGCATCTCGTGGGCGATCTTGACCCGTTCGGCTAGTTTGGCCTGCTCGACGCGGTGCGCCTGCGCCTCGAGCGCGGCCTGTCGCCGCGAGGCGGCCAGGTCACGCCATGTGCGCAGGTAGAGGCCGAAGACGGTCAGCCCGCCGACGATCACGCCGCCGGTCACCATGGTGACGCTCGTGACGGAGACGACCCTGAGCTTGTCGGCGTCCGACCACAGGATCTGCGCCGCCGGGCACAGCCACGTGGCGAGAGCGACCGGGACGATCTGGCGCCAACGGCGATGCGTGCACACAGAGACGTAGGCGACGTAGGCGGGGCCGACCGCGGTGGTCGAGTAGAGGGTCAGGAGCGCGGTCGCCAGCGCGACCTGCCAGGGGAAGCGGTGCCGCCATCGCATCAACCCCAGACCGACCCCGAACAGGGCCAGGTCCAGCGCGATCGGGCCGAGGTCGGGGGCGACCTCGCGGCTCACGGCTGACAGGATCGAGATCCCGCCGACGAACAGCGCAGGCAGAATGGCGCAGAGGTAACGCAGAGCCTCGCCCCGGCTCCTTCCTTCCATTCCAGACTCATTCACCGCTTGCTCTTTCACGCCCGCCAGCCTAGGGATGCGCCAGGACCGCTCCTAGCGACCAGGGGTTAGAACGGGTAGCCCTGAGTCCATTTCTCCTGCGGTGGCCGTCGACCTGGGTCCGATGACCTGAGACGGGGAATCCGGTGAACTGGGCCCGTGATCGAATTCCATGGCGTCAGCAAGACATACAGAGGAGTGCGAGCCCTCGACGAGGTGTCCTTCACCGTCGGGGCAGGCAGCGTCACCGGGTTCCTCGGACCCAACGGCGCGGGAAAGTCGACGGCTCTGCGCATCCTGATCGGGCTCTCGCGACCGACGTCGGGGCTGGCCACCGTGTTCGGGCGACCGTACACCGAACTCGCCTGTCCTGGCCGCCGCGTCGGCACGCTGCTCGACGTCGGCGCCCTGCATCCGGGGCGCAGCGGGCGGGAGGTCCTGACGCTGGGGGCGATGATGCTGGGCCTGCCCCGCTCGCGCGTCGGAGAGAGCCTGGAGCTGGTCGGGCTGACCGGTCAGGAGGGCAGGCGGGCCGTCGGCGGCTATTCGATGGGCATGCGGCAGCGGCTCGGCATCGCCCACGCGCTGCTCGGCCGGCCCGAGGCGCTCGTCCTGGACGAGCCCGCCAATGGCCTCGACCCGCAGGGCATCCAGTGGATGCGCGGACTGCTGCGCAGCCTGGCCGACTCCGGGTGCGCGGTGCTGCTCAGCTCACACCTGCTGCACGAGGTGGAGCAGGTCGCCGACCAGATCGTGATGATCGGCCGCGGCCGCGTACTCGCCCGGGGCACCGTCGCCGAGCTCGCCCGCGGTGGCGGTCTGGAGCAGACCTTCCTCGAACTGACCGCGCAAGCCGACAGGAGCGCCGCATGACCCCTACCGACATCCCGTTCACCAGGCTGCTGCGGGTCGAGACCCGCAAGCTGTTCGACACGCGCAGCGGTCTCATCCTCACGGTGAGCGCGATCGGGCTGGCGCTCGTGGCCGTCGTCGCCCGGGGCCTCACCGCGCAGCCGCACTGGTTCACCCTGGCCGGGACCGCCGCCATCCCGCTCGGGGCGCTTCTGCCCGTGCTGGCCATTCTCACGGTGACCGGCGAATGGCGGCATCGCACGGCACTGACCACGTTCGCGCTGGAGCCCCGGCGCGGGCGGGTGCTGGCGGCCAAGTGCCTGCCGCCACTGGCGGTCGCCGTGGCGGCCTGCGTGTTCGCCCTGCTGGCGGCCCTGCCCATGACCGCCGTCGCCGCTACGGTTCACGGCGCCGAGGCCACGTGGACCATTGCGCCCGCCCAGGTGCTGGGCTGGATCGCGACGATGGTGCTGGTGACCGGCCAGGGCCTCGGCATGGGGCTGGTGTTGTTGAACGCGCCGGCGGCGATCGTGATCTGTCTGGCCAGTACGGCCCTGTGGAGCGCTGTCGCCCGGCTCGGTGACATGGGCGCGATCCTGGCGGAATGGCTCGACCTCAACCTCACCACCAACCCCCTGATGGACGGCGGGTTCACCGGCGACGCCGCCCTTCGGCTGGCCGTGTCAGTGTTCGTGTGGATCGTCGTTCCGGTGGTCGCAGGGATGCTGCGCATCTCGAGGAAGGAGATCGGCTGACGGCGGTAGGGCCGTTGGTCGCGATCGGTGCCGGCCGCGCGCCTGGCCGCCATCCGGGGGATCATCGTGGACGGCCGGCTCGGCGCGATCTGCCGCAGCTGCGACTGGACCGAGTCGGGCGGAGGCACGGGGGAGAGCCCGCGCTCGTCGAGCAGGGCCGCGGGATCACGCGGGCTCAGGGGCTCTGGCGATGACCGCACTTGCCCGCGCCCAAGTCCGCCGCGTCCCCGGTCCCGGCCGGCAGCAGAGATTAATATTTGACTTATATAAGTTGTAGCTGAAATCATGGGGCCGTGCACGCCTTCGACGTACTCGGCGACCCTGTTCGCCGCCGGATATTGGAGCTGCTCGCCGAGGGCGAGCAGACCGCCGGCGCAGTGAGCGGCCGCATTCGCGAGGAGTTCGGGATCTCCCAGCCGGCCACCTCGCAGCACCTCCGCGTGCTGCGGGAGTCGGGGTTCGCGACCGTCCGGGCGGAGGGCACGCGCCGCCTCTACGCGGTCGACGCCCAGCCCCTGCAGGAGGTCGACGTCTGGCTGGAGCACTTCCGGCGGTTCTGGAACCAGCGCCTGGACGCGCTGAGCACCGAACTCGCGCGGGGCAGGCGCGGACGCAGTGAACGGCGCGGAGACGGGCCGTCGGGAGTCAGCAAACCACCCGCCAAGAGCAAGGAGGACACGTGATCGACGTCATCAACCAGGTCAACGCCGCCCACCGGGAGATCGGCGACCAGCCCGTCAGCACGGGTGCGGGGCGTTCGGTGCTGCTGCGCCGTACCTACGACGCCGCGATAGAGGACGTCTGGAGTGCCTGCACTGAGCCCGACCGGATCGGCCGGTGGCTGGGGCCGGTCAGCGGTGATCTCCGCCTGGGCGGCACCTTTCAGCTCGAGGGCAACGCCGGCGGGGAGATCCTGCGCTGCGAGGAGCCGCACCTGCTCAAGGTGACCTGGACCATGGGAGAAGGCATGGCCACCGAGGTCGAGGTCCGCCTCTCCAAGGGCGAGGACGGCGACACCGTCTTCGAGCTGGAGCACGCTTCCCCCGCCGAGTTCGTCGACGAGATGCTGCGCGCCTACGGCCCCGGCGGCACCATCGGCGTCGGCACCGGCTGGGACCTCGCCCTCCTCGGCCTGGACCTGCACCTGCGCGGCGCGGGCCTCGACCCGGCGACCTGGGAGAACGCACCGGACGTCAAGGAGTTCGCGGTGCGCAGCGGTCAAGCCTGGGGACAGGCGATCCAGACCGCCTGGGGCACCAGCGACGACGACATCGCCGCGGCGGTCGCGTTCGCAACCCAGCACTACGCCCCCCACGACGAGACAGGGCACTGAGGTGGCCAGGACGACACTGACCGAGGCGATGGTGGCCGAGGTGATGGCCGAGCTGGCCGAGCTGGCCGACCCCAGGACACGCGAGGTGAACGAGAAACACGGTGACGATCACGGTGTGAACCTCGGCAAGCTGCGCGTGCTCGCCAAGCGGCTGAAGACGCAGCAGGAACTCGCGCGCCGGCTCTGGGAGACGGACGACTCCGCGGCGCGGCTGCTGGCGCTGCTGATCTGCCGCCCGAAGGCGTTCAGGCGAGACGAGCTGGACGCCATGCTGCGCCAGACGCGCACTCCCAAGGTGCACGGCTGGCTGGTGAACTACGTGGTGAAGAAGAACCCGCACGCCGAAGAGCTGCGCCTGGCCTGGTCCGCCGACCCGGATCCGGTGGTCGCGAGTGCCGGTTGGGCGCTGACCGCCGACCGGGTGGCGAAGAAGCCCGAGGGCCTCGACCTCGCAGGGCTGCTCGACGTCATCGAGGCGGAGATGAAGGACGCTCAGGACCGACTGCAGTGGGAGATGAACAACTGCCTGGCCCAGATCGGGATCGAGCACGCCGAGCACCGCCCCCGTGCGATCGACATCGGTGAGCGCCTCCAGGTGCTCAAGGACTACCCGACGTCCCCGGGCTGCACATCTCCGTTCGCGCCTACCTGGATCGCGGAGATGGTGCGCCGACAGCACGACAACACGGTGGCCTGATTGACGGTGGCTCGTCGCCTCGGGCATGGGGACAGTCGAGCGGCTGGTGACACGTTCCTCACCAACACCCCGACTGGGAAGCGCCCGGAGCCCTGGGACTCCTGGTCTGATCGATGATCTGCGGTGCGCCCGTTGTGTCCGCAGCGGGCACCGGTCTTGAGACAACGGGACAACCGGCTGGGCTGGGCCGTACCTCGTGCTCTCCATGGCGCATCGTGCGGGCGGTCATGATCGTGTTCGGCCTCTGATCGTTCCGCGTCGATCGGTGCGATGTGAGCTCCAGGCCGACCCGACAGCGACGAGGACGACGATGCTGATCAAGGCCAGCGACACTGTCGCGGACTCTCGCCCGGAGAGCTCCGTCGTGTTCCGGAAGATCTCGCCCGCGCCGTGGAAGGCGAAAGCGGTCGCGCCACAGCCGAAGACGAGCCCGGCGACACCGACGACAGCGGTGACGGTCTTGCCGACGTTCGCCGGCCGGAACCGCGCGAGACTGGCGCACACCAAGCCGGCGAGAACGACATCGGCAACGGCGACGATCACTACGGCGACGCTGAGCACGGCATTGTCCCCGTAGTGCTCGAAGTGCTCCCACGTTCCGCCGGCATCGGGGAGTCCGGCGACGCCGAGCGCCGTGATGACCGCCATCGCCGATATGACCACCATCAGCATGGCAGCACCTACGGGCGGCCACTTCTCCGGCCGAGCCGGGAGGATCTTGGTGTCGCGCCACCCGTGGACCTCGGTCGCGGACTGCTCACCCGCAATGTCACCTGCCATGGCCAGTGCTTCGTCGACCGTCGGCCTGCGGCCCGGGTCCTTGTCCAGCAGCCGGGTGATGAGCCGCGTGAGCGGCCCGGCCCGTCGCGGTGCCGGGGCCTCCTCCAGTAGTACTGCGACCAACGTCGCTTCCTGGGTATCGCGGCGGAACGGTGAGACGCCCTCGACGGCCTGGTAAAGGGTCACGCCGAGGGAGAACAGATCCCCGGCGGGAAGGCCGTCGCTGCCACGCAACCGCTCGGGCGCCGTGTACTCCGCCGAGCCGATGAACATCCCGGTGGCGGTCAGTGCGGTGTCGGTACGGTGGATCGCTGTCCCGAAGTCGGTGAGCAGGACCTTCCCGTTCTCGGCGAGCATGACGTTGGCCGGTTTGATGTCGCGGTGCACGACACCTTCCCGGTGCGCTGCGCCTATTGCCGTCAGCAGCGCCACGGCGACCTCGATGGCCCTGCCCGTCGGAAGAGGTCCGTGCTCCTGCATGTGCTCGCTCAGCGAGCAGCCGTCGACCAGTTCCATGACGATCCAGGGAAGGCCGTCGTCGATGACGACGTCGTGGATCGCGACGATGCCGTCGTACTTGCGTAACCGGGCGGCATTGCGGGCCTCGCGCGTGGCGCGCGCCAGCCGCTCGGCCCGTTCGGTCTCCGGCATCCCCGGTGGCAGCTGCAGTTCCTTGATCGCAACGTCCACGTCGAGGGTCTCGTCGCGGGCCCGCCAGACCCGCCCGAAACCACCGGACCCCAGTTCGGCGGCAAGCCGGTAGCGCCCGCCGACCATGTCACCGGCCAGCCTCGAAGTCATGCACCGTCTCCTGCCATCGTGCTCGGCACGGACAGTTGATCAGGGTACAGCCACCGTCATCGGTGCATGGCCGTTCGCTTCACTTGGTCTGCCCATCGTCGCGGACTGCAGCCGGAGGTATCAGCCGAGGTGCCGGGCGAAGAACCGTAGCGTGCTGTCCAGTTCGAAGGCCGGGAGCTCCCCGTGCTTGCCGGGGTTGGCGTGCAGCGTCTTCTCCGCTGAGCCCAGGGCGTCGAACAGTGCCAAGCTCTGGGCCCGCGGCACCCGCTCATCGTCCCACTGCAGCAGGAACTCCACCGGGACGGTGATACGCGCGGCGGCCTCGGCCGAGGCCGCCGCCCCGCCCAGGCCCAGCA
>NZ_JBSFPS010000391.1:0-6504 GCF_053588315.1 Streptosporangium sp. NPDC003464
TCACCGGCACCGCCTGGGACTTCCCCGACGAGCTCGCCCGCCTCCCCGAACTGCTGGAGGAGAAGCTCAGGGCGCCGTCGGTCGAGGCCGGAAGCTACGACCTGGTCATCGACCCGTCCAACCTGTGGCTGACGATCCACGAGTCCATCGGGCACGCCACCGAGCTGGACCGGGCCCTCGGCTACGAGGCCGCCTACGCCGGCACCAGCTTCGCCACCTTCGACCAGCTCGGCAAGCTGGTCTACGGCTCGCAGGTGATGAACGTGGTCGGCGACCGCACCACCGAGCACGGCCTGTCCACGGTCGGCTACGACGACGAGGGCGTGGCGGCCAGGCGCTTCGACATCGTCTCCGGCGGCGTCCTGGTCGGCTACCAGCTCGACCGGCGGATGGCGCGGCTGAAGGACCTCGGCGCCTCCAACGGCTGCGCCTTCGCCGACTCCCCCGGCAACATGCCGATCCAGCGCATGGCCAACGTCTCGCTGCTGCCGGCGCCCGACGGCCCCTCCACCGAGGGGCTGATCTCCGGGGTGGACCGCGGCATCTACGTCGTGGGCGACAAGAGCTGGTCCATCGACATGCAGCGATACAACTTCCAGTTCACCGGCCAGCGGTTCTACCGGATCGAGAACGGCAGGCTCGCCGGCCAGGTCCGCGACGTCGCCTACCAGGCCACCACCACCGACTTCTGGCGGTCGATGGCGGCCGTCGGCGGCCCGCAGACCTACGTGCTGGGCGGGGCGTTCAACTGCGGCAAGGGCCAGCCCGGCCAGGTCGCCCCGGTCAGCCACGGCTGCCCGTCGGCGCTCTTCCGCGACGTGCGCGTCCTCAACACCCTGCAGGAGAGCGGCAAATGAGCGGGCGCGGCGAGCGGGCCGGCGTCCGCGGCGGGCTCCGGGCCCCGGGCGGGGAGATCGTATGAGCGAGCGGATCGAAGGAAACGACATCTCGGCGAGCGCCTCGGCCGGCCGCCGGGAAGGGAGCGGGATGAGCCCTCAGGAGATGATCGAAAAGGCCCTGGACCTCTCCACGGCCGACGACGTCGTCGTGATCGTGGAAGAGGGCTCCAGCGCCAACCTGCGGTTCGCGGGGAACACTCTCACCACCAACGGCGTGGGCCGTTCCTCGCAGCTCACCGTGATCTCGATCGTGGGCCGGGGGGTCGGCGTGGTGTCGCGGGCGGCGGTCCGCCCCGAGCAGCTCGCCGACGTCGTCGCCGCGGCCGATCACGCCGCGGAGGACGCGACGCCGTCGGAGGACGCCCGGTCGCTGGTCGAGGGCCCTCGCTCGGCGGACTGGGACCTGCCCGCCGAGCCCACCTCCATCGGGGTTTTCGGCGCCTTCGCCCCCGCCCTGGGCGAGGCCTTCGCCCGGGCCGAGGCGGACGGGCGCAGGCTGTACGGCTTCGCCGAGCACATCGTCACCACCACCTTCGTGGGCACCTCGACCGGGGCCCGGCTCCGGCACACCCAGCCCACCGGGCGCCTGGAGCTCAACGCCAAGTCGCCGGACATGAAGCGCTCGGCGTGGACGGGCGTGGCCACCCGCGACTTCTCCGACGTGGACGTGGCGGCGCTGGACGCCTCGCTGGCCCAGCGGCTGGAGTGGGCCAAGAACCGGATCGACCTGCCGGCCGGACGGTACGAGACGCTGCTGCCGCCGACGGCCGTGGCCGACCTGATGATCTACCTGTACTGGACGGCCGGCGCCCGGGACGCTCTGGAGGGCCGTACGGTCTTCTCCAGGCCCGGCGGCGGGACCCGCGTCGGGGAGACTCTCTCCCCGCTGCCGATCCGCCTGTACAGCGATCCGGCCGCGCCGGGCATCGAGTGCGCGCCGGCCGTGGTCGCGCACGCCTCCAGCCGGCAGCAGTCGGTGTTCGACAACACCCTGCCGCTGACGCCCACCGACTGGATCTCCGACGGCGCCCTGGCGAGCCTGATCCAGACCCGGCACTCGGCCGAGCTGACCGGCCTGCCGGTGACCCCGGCGATCGACAACCTGATCATGGAGGGGCCCGCGGGCGGCCGTTCGCTGGAGGAGATGATCGCCTCCACCGAGCGGGGCCTGCTGCTCACCTGCCTGTGGTACATCCGCGAGGTCGATCCGCAGAGCCTGCTGCTCACCGGGCTGACCCGGGACGGCGTCTATCTGGTGGAGAACGGCGAGGTCGTCGGCGAGGTGAACAACTTCCGCTTCAACGAGAGCCCGGTGGACCTGCTGGGCCGCCTCACCGAGGTCGGCGCCGCCGAGCAGACCCTGCCGCGCGAGTGGAACGACTACTTCACCCGCGCGGTCATGCCGCCGCTCCGGGTGCCCGACTTCAACATGTCGACGGTCAGCCAGGCCAGCTAGCGCTGGGTGAGCGGGATGGTGTGCACCCGCTCCCAGCGCTTGGCCGTCACCAGGCGGGCGCTGGCGTCGGTGAGGTCGTAGACGACCGACCAGCGGGTGTGCCCCTGGGCCACCCGCTGGAGCAGGTCCATCCCGTCCTGCCAGGTCCTGGCCGCCGGGAGGCCGTCGGCGAGCTCGCCGTAGCGGGTGTCGGTCATGCGCCGCTCACCGGTGGTGCCGGTCATGGCGAAGTTGGTCAGGATCCGGTCCTCGATGACGTTGAGCTTGCCGCCGGCGAACTCCACGACGGCCGACTTCCCGCCGGCGTCGGCGAGCAGGTAGTGGATCTGCGGGCTGCCGGTGAAGTCGATGTCGTAGCGGCGCATGATCGCCACCGCCTCGTCCACGGTCGCGGCCTTGTCCAGCATCACCCGGATGATCCGCACACTGCCGACGACCGGGCGGCCGGCGGTCCTGGGCGGCAGCTCGCCGTCGGGCACCGCGGCCATGCCGATCGCCAGCCCCTTCTCGTTCACCCCGTCGAAGGGGGTGAGCACGGCGTGGGCGAGCCTGCGGCGGACCCCCGGGTCGGCCGTGTCCGGCGTGGCGGCGCTGCCGAGCACGTAGGACAGGTCCGCCGTGGACACCGAGGCGTAGCCGTCGGGCGGGTCGGCGTGCACGACCATCGCCGGGTTGGGGTCCCAGTCGAAGTTGCGGCCGAACAGCGGCCGCTCCCCCGCCAGGTGGAACAGCGAGCAGGCCCAGCCGTCGGCGCGCCCGGCGAGGTCCTCCTCGCTGACGGTGGCCTCCCGGTCGTACGAGCCGTGGAAGGTCATCTCGTACAGCGGCAGGTCGTCCAGCCGGCGCAGGCTGCCGAGCGTCCGCCGGACGTCGGCGGCGCTCTGGTCGAGCGCGCCGCCGCGCACGGGCCCGGCGGACGGGGAGGCGGGTGGGGACGCGGGTGGGGATGCGGGTGGGGATGCGGACGGCGCGGCGGCCGGAGGGGCCGCGGAGCCGCCCACCGGGGCGGAGCATCCGGCGAGCAGCAGCGCCGCGGCCAGCGCGGCTCCCATGACGCGGTGGAGATCTCCCATCCCCGTAGTCTGCTCCGCCGGGGCCGCGCCGTACAAGATCAGGCGTCCGGGGTCAGGCGTCCTCCAGGCGGAATCCGACCTTCATGCCGACCTGGAAGTGGCCGACCTCGCCGTCGATGATGTGCCCCCTGACCTCGGTCACCTCGAACCAGTCGAGGTGACGCAGGGTCTGCGAGGCACGGCGGACGCCGTTGCGAATGGCCGCCTCAAGACTCTCCTCCGAAGTGCCGACTATCTCGGTCACCCGATATGTGCGATCCGTCATGCCGTCATCCTTACCCGGCGGCCATGATCGCACGCCCTCCGGCGCCGTCCCGATCCGCGGGCCCGGCCCGCTCCGAGGGCGGAGTTGGACCCGCCCCGTCCGAGGTCTAAGTTGGAGTGGTGAAGGTATGGCACAAGCGCCGGGTGGTCCACCAGGTAACCGATGCCCGGCCGTCGCTGAGCGAGGACATCGGGAAGCGGGAGAAGAACTATCTCATCAAGATGGGGATCCGGCTCGTCTGTCTCATTCTCGCCTTCACGGTGCCGGCTCCGCTGCCCGTCCGGCTCCTGCTGTTCGCCGGGGCGATCTTTTTACCATATGTTGCCGTCATCGGGGCCAACGCCCCGCAGCGCGGACCGATCAGCACCCCTGACATTGCGGAAAACGGCCAGAACGAGATCCCGCTCCACCGACGCGAGATCGGGTCGTGACTAAGTCTTGACGCATCTCAGGGGTAGTAGGTGTACGCTTTAGCCAAGTGCCCTGGTCCCCCGTCGGGGCACTGGTGCCGGCGTTCCGGGCCCCCGTCGGAACGCCGATGAAGCGGCGCCGGGTGGTTTGCCCCCGTAACCACCCGGCGTCGCCCTTTTTCCAGGGCCTCCAGCTCTTCCAGGACCTCCGGTTCCAGAGTCTCCATCTTCCCCGGATCGCCGGCCGCGCCTGTCGGCAGGACCCTAGCTGTCGCCCGCCGTCCGCTCCCACTCCCGTGCCAGCGCGGTCAGCCGCTCCACCGCGTCCGGTGGCGCCGTGCCCGCCCCCTGGGCCAGTCCCAGCAGATACGCCGTCAGCGGCGCGGCCGGGCGCGTCACCCCGTGAGCGACCTCCTTGGTCAGGTCCAGCAGCGCGTCACGGTCGATCTCCGCGGGGTCGACGCCCAGCTCGCGGCAGACGATCGCGGTCCACTCCGTCAGCACGTTCAACTCTCACTCCTCGCAAGGGGGGCGCTCTCGCCCCGGGACATCACCGCTCCGGCGGCTCTCGCCGGGCGTTCAGACCTGTGCCGGCGGCCCTGGCTCGCCGCTCCGGGCCCGCCGCAGATCCGCCGGCGTGTCGCAATCGAACCACGGCTCCCCGGGGAGATGAAGCGTCACGGGGGCCAGCGGGGCGAGGAGCCCGTGCAGCGACCGGCCCTCGTAGCGGGCGAGCGCCCCGCCGAGCTCCGCCGTACGCCAGACTCCGACGAGCCACTGCTCACGCCCGCCGTCGTCGACGAGCACCGCCCCCGTCCGCGCCGCCGCCAGCAGCGCCGAGACGTGCCCGGCGGTCAGGAACGGCAGGTCGGCGGCGAGCAGTGCCACCCACGGCGCGCTCACCTCGGCCAGCCCGGCCCGCAGCGCCGGGACGGGCCCGGCGCCGGGCGGATCCTCCCGTACGAAGATCCCCCGCGCCAGTCCGGGGCGGTGCGGCCCGACGACGACGAGCCTGCCGGCGTCCGGCACGGCCGCCGCCACCGTTTCGATCAGCGGCCGTCCGGCGACGCGCAGGCCCGGCTTGTCCTGCCCGCCGAGCCTTCTCGCGTGGCCACCCGCCAGGATGCACGCGTCGTAGCGCGCGCTCATCCGCCGATGGCGGACATCGGGCGGGACGGCTGCAGGAAGGACGGGTCGTCGATGCCGTGCCCGGCCTTCTTGATCCGGACCGCGGCCAGCCAGCGCTCGGCTATCTCGTCGTCGCCGGCTCCCGAGCGCATGGCGGCGCGCAGGTCGGACTCGTCGGTGGCGAACAGGCAGTTGCGGATCTGGCCGTCGGCGGTGAGCCGTACGCGGTCGCAGCTGCCGCAGAACGGCCGGGTGACCGAGCCGATCACCCCGACCCTGGCCGGCCCGCCCCCGACGAGGAACAGCTCGGCCGGGGCGCTGCCGCGCTCCACCGGGTCGTCGTCGGTCAGGTCGTAGGACTCCTTCAGCCGGGCGAGGATCTCGTCGGCGGTGATCATGTTCTCCCGGCGCCAGCCGTGCTGGGCGTCCAGCGGCATCTGCTCGATGAAGCGGAGCTCGTAGCCCCGTTCGAGGCAGTAGCCCAGCAGCCCGGCGGCCTCGTGGTCGTTGATCCCGCGCATCAGCACCGTGTTGACCTTGACCGGGCGGAGCCCGGCGGCGTCGGCCGCGGCCAGGCCGTCGAGCACGTCGGTCAGCCGGTCGCGGTGGGCGAGCTTGGCGAAGGTCTCCCTGTCGAGGGTGTCGAGGGAGACGTTGACCCGGTCCAGGCCGGCCTCGGCGAGCGGGGCGGCCAGCCGGGCGAGCCCGATGCCGTTGGTGGTCAGCGAGACCTGGGGCCGGGGCCGGAGGGCGACGGTGCGGGCCACGATCTCCACCAGCTCGCGGCGGAGCAGGGGCTCACCGCCGGTGTAGCGGACCTCGGTGATGCCCAGCCGCTCCACCCCGATGGTCACCAGCCGGACGATCTCGTCGGCGGTCAGCAGGTCGGGCTTGGGCAGCCAGTCGAGGCCCTCGGGGGGCATGCAGTAGGAACACCGCAGGTTGCAGCGGTCGGTGAGGGACACCCGTAGATCAGTCGCCACCCGGCCGAACGAGTCTCGCAGCATCGGGCGTCACCTCCTCACACCATTCATCCTCATCCAAGCAGGGGGCCAGCCTAAGGCCAGCCCCCTACTCACCCCAAAGTCAGGCCGTATCCGCGGCAACATCACCGGCGGCCGGTTCATTCCTGGAGGGCCGCCCCGGCGGCGGCCGGCGGGTCAGCCCTTGACGCAGACGAGCTGCCGGAGGTGGGCGACCACCTCGACGAGGTCGGTCTGCGCCGCCATGACCGACCGGATGTCCTTGTAGGCGCCGGGGATCTCGTCGATCA
>NZ_JBSFPS010000392.1:0-6469 GCF_053588315.1 Streptosporangium sp. NPDC003464
TCTTCGTGCGCTCGGTGATCAGCTCTTCGAGGTTCGACAGGTCCAGGCGGCCCTCGTCGGTGACCGAGAACCACTTCAGCGTGGCGCCGGTGCGCTGCGCGAGCAGCTGCCACGGCACGATGTTGGAGTGGTGCTCCATCTCCGAGATCACGATCTCGTCGCCGGGCCCCATGCGGAACCTGGGATCGTCGTTGCCGGGGTTGCCGAAGCCGTAGGCCACCAGGTTGAGCGCCTCGGAGGCGTTCTTGGTGAAGACGATCTCGTCGCGGCTCGGCGCGCCGATGAAGGCGGCGACCTTGTCGCGGGCGTTCTCGTACGCCTCGGTGGACTCGGCGCCCAGCGCGTGCATGGCACGGCCGACGTTGCTGTAGTGCATGGCCAGGTGCTCGCGCATGACCTCGATCACCTGGGTGGGCTTCTGCGCGGAGTTGCCCGAGTCGAGATAGACCAGCGGCCGTCCGCCGGGCAGCTCGCGGGAGAAGACCGGGAAGTCCTTCCTGATCCTCTCCACGTCAAAGCCGGTGTTCATCACACGGATGCCTTCGTGTATGCCTCGTAGCCCTCGGCCTCGAGCTTGTCGGCGAGCTCGTGCCCACCCTGCTCCACGATCCGGCCGCCCGCGAAGACGTGGACGAAGTCCGGCTTCACGTAGCGCAGGATGCGGGTGTAGTGGGTGATGAGCAGGACGCCGGTCTCGCCGGCGGCGCGGAAGCGGTTGATGCCCTCGGAGACCACGCGCAGCGCGTCGACGTCCAGACCGGAGTCGGTCTCGTCGAGCACGGCGATCTTCGGCTTGAGCAGCTCCAGCTGGAGGATCTCGTGGCGCTTCTTCTCACCGCCGGAGAAGCCCTCGTTCAGGTTGCGCTGGGCGAAGGCGGCGTCGATGGACAGGGCGTCCATGCCGGCCTTCAGGTCCTTGGCGAACTCGCGGAGCTTGGGGGCCTCGCCGCGCACGGAGGTGACCGCCGAACGCAGGAAGTTGGAGACGCTGACGCCGGGGACCTCCACGGGGTACTGCATGGCGAGGAACAGGCCGGCGCGGGCGCGCTCGTCGACCGACAGCTCCAGCAGGTCGACGCCGTCCAGCAGGACCTGGCCGCCGGTGACGGTGTATTTCGGGTGACCGGCGATCGCGTAGGCGAGCGTGGACTTGCCCGAACCGTTGGGGCCCATGATGGCGTGGGTCTCGCCGGCCTTGACGGTCAGGTTGACGCCGCGCAGGATCTCCTTGTCCTCGACGGCGACGTGCAGGTCACGGATCTCAAGGGTGGATCCCGAGCGGACTCGGCTCGAATCAGACACTGTTATGACTCCTTCGAGAGCGAGACGAGGACGTCATCGCCGTCGATCTTGACGTGGTAGACGGGGACGGGCTTGGTGGCGGGCGGGCCGGTGGGCTTGCCGGAGCGCAGGTCGAAGCACGAGCCGTGCAGCCAGCACTCCAGGGTCTCGTCGTAGACCTCGCCCTCGCTGAGCCTCACCTCGGCGTGGGAGCAGACATCGTGCAGGGCGAAGACCTCCGCGCCCCGGCGGACCAGGGCGACCGGGGTCTCCCCCACCTCGAGTCCGATCACGCCGTCATCGGGGATGTCGGTGACCTTGCAGACCTTCTCGAACGTCACTTCTCCAACTCCGCCTCAACCTTGCCGAGCACCCGCTCACGCAGCTCGGGAAGCTCGATCTTCTCCAGCAGCTGTGCGAAGAAACCCCGGATGACCAGGCGGCGCGCCTCCTCGAACGGGATGCCGCGGGCCTGGAGGTAGAAGATGTGCTCGTCGTCCAGGCGGCCCGAGGCGCTGGCGTGCCCGGCCCCGGCGACCTCACCGGTGAGGATCTCCAGGTTCGGCACCGAGTCGGCGCGGGCGCCGTCGGTGAGCAGGAGGTTGCGGTTGAGCTCGTAGGTGTCGGTGCCCTCGGCCTCGACCCGGATGATGACGTCGCCGATCCAGACGGCGTGGGCGGCGTCGCCCTGCAGCGCGCCCTTGTAGACGACGTTGCTCTTGCAGTGGGGCTGGGAGTGGTCCACCAGCAGGCGGTGCTCCATGTGCTGGCCGGCGTCCACGAAGTAGAGGCCGGTCAGGTCGGCGTCGCCGCCGGGGCCGCTGTAGGAGACCGACGGCGACAGCCGCACCAGGTCGCCGCCGAGGGTGACCACGAAGCTGCGGAAGGTCGCGTCCTTGCCGAGCAGGGCGTGGTGGTGGGAGACGTGCACGGCGTCGTCGGCCCAGTCCTGCAGGCTGATGACCTTGAGCGTGGCGCCCTCGCCCACGACGAACTCGACGTTGTCGGCGTAGACCGCGCTGCCCTGGTGGTCCAGGACGAAGACGGCCTCGGCCATCGGCTCCAGCCTGACCAGGATGTGGCCGTAGGCGGCGCCCTCGCCGGAGCCGGTGAGGGTGATCACGGTCGGCTTGGAGGTGACGGCCTCGCGGGGGACCGTGATGACGGTCGCCTTCTCGAAGGTGGCGAAAGCCTGGGCGCTGACCCGGTCGGCGGGCACGTAGGCCTTGCCGATCCGCTGGTCGTCGCGGCCCACGGTCTCCACGGTGACCTCGGGGGCCGCCTCGACGTGGACCAGCACGGAGCCGCCGGCGGCGGCGCCGGTGTGCAGGCCCTTCAGGCGCGACAGCGGCGTGAAGCGCCACTCCTCCTCCCGGCCGGTGGGGACCGGGAAGTCCGCCACGTCGTAGGAGGCCTTCTCGTGGAGGGTCGACAGGGGCTTGGTTTCGAGACCCATCAGCCGACGGCCCCTTCCATCTGCAGCTCGATCAGGCGGTTCAGTTCGAGGGCGTACTCCATCGGGAGCTCGCGCGCGATCGGCTCGACGAAGCCGCGCACGATCATCGCCATCGCCTCGTCCTCGTTCAGGCCACGGCTCATCAGGTAGAAGAGCTGGTCGTCGGAGACCTTGGAGACGGTGGCCTCGTGTCCCATGGAGACGTCGTCCTCGCGCACGTCCACGTAGGGGTAGGTGTCGGAGCGGCTGATCTGGTCGACCAGCAGCGCGTCGCACTTGACGGTGCTGGCGCTGCCGTGCGCGCCCTCCTCGATCTGGACCAGACCGCGGTAGGAGGTGCGGCCGCCGCCCCGGGCGACGGACTTGGAGATCACGGTGGAGCTGGTGTTGGGCGCGAGGTGCACCATCTTGGCGCCGGCGTCCTGGTGCTGGCCCTCGCCGGCGAAGGCGACGCTCAGCGTCTCGCCCTTGGCGTGCTCGCCCATCAGGTAGACGGCCGGGTATTTCATGGTGACCTTGGAGCCGATGTTGCCGTCGATCCACTCCATGGTCGCGCCCTCGTAGGCCACGGCGCGCTTGGTGACCAGGTTGTAGACGTTGTTCGACCAGTTCTGGATGGTCGTGTAACGGCAGCGGGCGCCCTTCTTCACGACGATCTCCACGACTGCGCTGTGCAGCGAGTCGGAGGAGTAGATCGGCGCGGTGCAGCCCTCGACGTAGTGGACGTAGGAGTTCTCGTCCACGATGATCAGGGTCCGCTCGAACTGGCCCATGTTCTCGGTGTTGATCCGGAAGTAGGCCTGCAGCGGGATCTCGACGTTGACGTTCGGCGGCACGTAGATGAAGCTGCCGCCGCTCCACGTGGCCGTGTTCAGCGCGGCGAACTTGTTGTCGCCGACCGGGATCACCGTGCCGAAGTATTCCTTGAAGAGTTCCTCGTGCTCCTTGAGCGCGGTGTCGGTGTCGACGAAGACGACACCCTTCTCCTCGAGGTCCTCACGGATCTTGTGGTAGACGACCTCGGATTCGTACTGGGCGGCCACGCCGGCGATCAGGCGCTGCTTCTCCGCCTCGGGGATGCCGAGCTTGTCGTAGGTGGCCTTGATGTCCTCGGGCAGCTCGTCCCAGGAGGCGGCCTGCTTCTCGGTGGAGCGCACGAAGTACTTGATGTTGTCGAAGTCGATCCCGCTGAGGTCGGAACCCCAGTTCGGCAGGGGCTTCTTGCCGAAAAGGCGCAGGCCCTTCAGGCGAAGGTCCAGCATCCACTCCGGCTCGTTCTTGAGCGCGGAGATATTACGGACGACTTCCTCGGACAGGCCACGGCGGGCCGCCGATCCGGCAGCGTCCGAGTCGGCCCAGCCGAACTTGTAATTCCCGAGGCCTTCCAGCTCCGGGCGGTCGGTGACAGTCACCTTCCGGTCTCCTTGCTCGATGCGTCATCGATTGTTTCTTGGCGTATGGATGGTCGCGCTCGCTCGGGTGCCCGCGGGTCCGTGGCCCGCTCCCGCGCACCCGGCTCGGCCGCTCTGCGCGGACTCACATGGGTGGTGCACACCCCGTCGCCGTGGGCGATGGTCGCCAGCCGCTGCACCGGAGTGCCGAGGATCTGCGCGAAGGCCTCCGTCTCGGCCTCGCAGAGCTGCGGGAACTCCGCCGCCACGTGCGCCACCGGGCAGTGGTGCTGGCACAGCTGCTCGCCGCCGAGGCTGGCCTTGCTCGCCGAGGCGGCGTAGCCGTCGACCGACAGGGCCTCGGCCAGGACGCGGACCCGCTGGTCGGCGGGGACCTTGCGCATCTCCGGCTGCAGCCGCCCGACGAGACCGGAGACCTGCGACCGGGCGAACTCGGCCACCGCGTCCTGGCCCACGCGCTCGGCGAGGAAACGCAGCGCGTTTCCGGCCAGGCCGTCGTAGGCGTGCTCGAAGGCGCTGCGCCCGGCGTCGGTTATGGCGAACAACTTCGCCGGCCGCCCTCTTCCCCGCTGACCGCGGGGCCGGGCCGTACGGGGCTCGATCATCCCGTCGGCCAGCAGCGCGTCCAGGTGGCGGCGGACGGCGGCCGGGGTGAGCCCGAGCCGTTCGCCGAGGGCCGCGGCGGTGATGGGGCCGTGTTCCAGGATGAGCCGGGCGACGCGCGCGCGCGTGCTCCGCTCGGCGGACACGCCGGAGAGCCGCGCGGCGGCGGTCTCCTCGGTGCCCGGCATCTGGTTCACGTATTTCACAACATCAGTGTGGCGTAATTCCTTCCCCGCATACAAACCGATGCCGGGCCCATCGAGATGTCATTTGTCACGCAGGTAAGCCTTACCTAACCTGCGGAAACACCACTCCGGGGCTTCCGCAGGCCGGCGAAGACGGCGAAGGAGGCGAGGGTGAGCCCGGCCAGGACGACCGCCATCGGCAGCGCCGAGCCCTCGCCGCCCAGCCCGACCAGCGGGGCCGCGACCGCGCCGATGGCGAACTGCAGCACGCCGGTCAGCGCCGAGGCGCTCCCGGCCACCTGCTGGGGCTGGCCGGCCAGCGCGAGCGCGCCGGTGCCCGGCAGGACGAACCCGGCCCCGCACATCATCACGAACAGCGCGGCGACCAGTACCGCCAGGGGCAGGCCGAGGAGCACCGCGGCCAGCAGCAGCCCCGCCCCGGCCAGGGAGACGGCCAGGCCGATGAGGATCAACCGTGCGGGGGCCACCGTGCGCCCGGCGAGGCGGCCGCCGATCTGCGCGGTGACGGTCAGGCCGATCGCGTTCAGCGCGAACACCAGCGAGAAGGTCTGCGGCGAGGCGCCGTACACCTGCTGGAGCACGAACGGCGAGCCGGAGATGTAGGCGAACATGCCGCCGAAGCCGAAGCCGCCGGCCAGCGCGCTGGCCATGAAGGAGCGGTCGCGGAGCAGGTGCCCGAAGGTGACGAAGGTGCGGCCGAGGCCGCCGCTCTCGCGCCGGTCGCTGGGGAGCGTCTCACGCACCCCGAACAGCGCGGCGGCCAGCAGGAGGAGCCCGGCGACGCTCAGCGAGACGAACACACCGCGCCAGGAGGTGTGGGCGAGCAGCTGGGCGCCCGCGATCGGGGCCAGGATCGGCGCGAGGCCGCTGACGAGCATGAGCGTGGCGAAGATGCGGGCGATGGCCGCACCCTCGTACAGGTCCCGGACGACCGCGCGGACGATCACCAGCGCGGCGCCGCCCGCGACGCCCTGGAGCAGGCGGAGACCGATCAGGCCGTAGACCGAGGGAGAGAACGCGCACAGCAGCGAGGCGGCGGCGTAGGCGGCGATGCCGATCAGCAGCGGCGCCCGCCGGCCGCGCACGTCGCTGAGCGGGCCGGCGACGACCTGCCCGACGGAGACACCGATGAGACAGGCGGTCAGGGTGAGCTGCACCTGCGACTGGCCGGTGCCCATCTCCGCGGCGATGGCCGGGAAGGCGGGCAGGTACATGTCGATCGAGAGCGGTCCGATCGCTGACAGCGCGCCCAGGATGAGCAGCAGCAGTCCTCTGCGCCGCGCGACCGGCGCGACCTCCGGCTCGACGACCGCCGTGGTCATATCAGCTCCCCCTCACCCTCACAGGCCGCAATGGGCCCGTGCGGGCCAGGGGTTCCCAACCGCGATCAGGTCATTCGAATTCCCATATTTGGGGAGTCACATAAAAAAGATTTACCCTCGCCCCCGGCGGGGCGCCGGACGCGGCTCGGCCCGGCGGACCGGCGCCCCGGCCGGCCCGCTGCCGCACCC
>NZ_JBSFPS010000393.1:0-6454 GCF_053588315.1 Streptosporangium sp. NPDC003464
CATCCCCTACGGGAAGGTCTCAGCGGTCAGCGTGGTGAGCAACAAGTCCATCGCGGGCTCGTTCTTCTCCTCCGGTGCCATCGCCATCCACGTGGGCACCCACACCTACGAGGTGGAGTTCCGGGGCGACAACAAGGCCCACCACGTGCACAACGTGATCCTCCACTTCATCTCGTAGGCCCGGGCGGCCCCGTCCCGTGGGCCCGGACGGCGGCCGTCGCCGCCGCACGGTCAGGGCCGGGCGACCGACCGGTAGAGGTCCATGGTCCGCTCGGCGATCCGCGGCCAGGAGAAGTGCTCCACGGCGCGGACCCGCCCGGCCCTGCCCATCTCCGCGGCCAGCGCCGGATCGGCCAGCAGCCGGTTGACCCGCCCGGCCAGGTCTGCGGCGAACCGCTCGGGGTCGTCGGGGGTGCCGTCGGCCGCGGACTGGTCGATCGGGACCAGCAGGCCGGTCGAGCCGTCGGCGACGACCTCGGGGATGCCCCCGGTGGCGGTGGCCACGACGGCCGTCTCGCAGGCCATGGCCTCCAGGTTCACGATGCCCATCGGCTCGTAGATCGACGGGCAGACGAACACGGTCGCGTGGGTGAGGATCTGGATCACCTCGGGCCGCGGGAGCATCTCCGAGATCCAGACGACGCCGGCCCGGTCCAGCCCCTGGACGAGCGCGGTGACCTCGGCGGCGATCTCGGGGGTGTCGGGCGCGCCCGCGCAGAGCACCAGCTGGGCGTCGGGGTGGAAGTCCCGGGCCGCGTGGAGCAGGTGGACCAGGCCCTTCTGCCGGGTGATCCGCCCCACGAACACCACGTAGGGCCGGCCGGGGTCGATGCCGTGCCGCTCCAGGACGCCGGTGCCCCGGTCGGGGGCGTACTCACCGGTGTCGATCCCGTTGTGGATGACCGTAACTTTTTCCGCCGGTATCTCCGGGTAACTGGTGAGCACGTCGCGCCGCATCCCCTCCGACACGGCGATGATCGCGTCCGCGCTCGCCAGCGCGCTCCGCTCGGCCCATGATGACAGCGTGTAACCGCCGCCGAGCTGCTCGGCCTTCCACGGCCGCAGCGGCTCCAGGCTGTGCGTGGTCACCACGTGCGGCGTGCCGTACAGCATCTTGGCCACGTGACCCGCGAAATTGGCGTACCACGTGTGGCTGTGCACCAGGTCGGCGCCCGCGCAGCCGGCGGCCATCTCCAGGTCCACGCCCAGGACCTGGAGCGCGGCGTTGGCCGTCGCCAGCCCGCCGGGCACCTGGTACGCCTCGACGCCCTGCTCGGACCGTGACGCTCCGAAGCAGCGGACCCGGGTGTCGGCCAGCCGGCGCAGCTCCCGGGCGAGGTATTCGACATGGACTCCGGCGCCGCCGTACACCTCGGGCGGGTACTCACGGCTCAGCAGATCAACGCGCATGTGATCAGCGTAGTGTTTCAGTCCTGCGCACCAGGTTAAGGTCCTGGTATGAGAGTCCTCGCGATCGTGCTCGCCGGCGGTGAAGGCAAGCGACTGATGCCGCTGACGGCTGACCGGGCCAAGCCCGCGGTGCCGTTCGGGGGGATATACCGGCTCGTCGACTTCGTGCTGTCGAACCTGGCCAACGGTCACTATCTGCAGATCGTCGTGCTGACACAGTACAAGAACCACAGCCTCGACCGGCACATCTCCCGAACCTGGCGGCTGTCGGCGATGCTGGGCAACTACGTCACGCCGGTCCCCGCCCAGCAACGGCTGGGGCCGCACTGGTTCTCCGGGTCGGCCGACGCCCTGTTCCAGAACCTGAACCTGATCTACGACGAGATGCCCGACCACGTCATCGTGTTCGGCGCCGACCACATCTACCGGATGGACCCCCGGCAGATGGTGGAGCAGCACGTCGAGTCCGGCGCCGACGTGACCGTGGCGGCGATCCGGCAGCCGCTGTCGCTGGCCGACCAGTTCGGGGTGATCGAGACCGACCCCGCGGGACGGCGGATCGTCGCCTTCCGCGAGAAGCCCAAGAACGCGGTGGGCCTGCCGGACGCCCCCGACCAGGTGTACGCCTCGATGGGCAACTACGTCTTCAAGACCCAGGCGATGCTCGACGCGCTCCGGGAGGACGCGCTCGACCCCACCAGCAAGCACGACCTGGGCGGCAACATCATCCCGATGATGGTGAAGGCGGGCAGCGCCGAGGTCTACGACTTCGCCGACAACATCGTGCCGGGCTCCACCGAGCGGGACCGGGGCTACTGGCGGGACGTCGGGACCCTGGACGCCTACTACGAGGCCCATATGGACCTCATCTCGGCGCACCCGGTCTTCAACCTCTACAACAGCCAGTGGCCGATCTACACCGGCCACGACCCGCTCCCGCCGGCGAAGTTCGTGCACAACGAGGGCGACCGGGTCGGCCGGGCGGTCGACTCGCTGGTCTCCGCCGGTGTGATCGTCTCCGGCGGCCTGGCCGAGCGCTCCATCCTCTCCCCGGGCGTGGTGATGCACTCCCACTCCGTGGTCGAGGACTCGGTGCTGATGGGCAACGTGAAGGTGGGCCGGGGCGCCATCGTCCGCAAGGCCATCATCGACAAGAACGTGATCATTCCGGACGGCGCCCGGATCGGCTTCGACCTCGAATACGACCGCAGCCGTTTCGCGGTGACCCGCAACGGCATCGTGGTCATCGGCAAGAACGAGATCGTCGAGCGGTGAGCCCCGTCCCCGTCCGGTGAGCCACCGGGCGGGGAGGTCTCCCGCCGGCGGCCGGCGCGCTCCCTCCGCCGTCGTCGACGTCCGCATAATCAATTGACGGAGTGAGTACTCACTCCGATGATGGACGCATGGAGACCCCACCCACCCGGCGACGCGCGCCGGGAATGAGCCTGGAGCGGCGGCGGCACATGATCGTACGGGCCGCGCTCCCCCTCGTCGCCGAGTACGGCGGCGCCGTCACCACCAGCCAGATCGCACGGGCCGCCGGGATCGGCGAGGCCACGATCTTCCGGGCGTTCACCGACAAGGACGGACTGCTGGACGCCTGCGTGGTCGAGGCGCTCCGCCCCGACCACGCGCTGGACCAGCTCGCCGAGATCCCGCTGGACCAGCCGCTGGCCGCCCGCCTGACCGAGGCCGCCGACGCCCTGCAGGCGCACACGGCGCGGATCGGCACCGTCCTCGGCGCCCTGCACGCCTCGGGCCACCGCCGCTCCCACGACCGTCGCACCCCGCCTCCCGCCGGGCCTGTCCCGGAGACCCCCGCCGGCCGCACGGCCGGCCCGTCGGCCGACCCCACGGCCGGGACACCCACGGCCGGGCAGGCCGCCGAAGTGACCGGGGCCGGCCAGGCGGGTGAAAGGACCATGACCGGCCAGGCGGCCGGACCCGGCCCGGCGGGCGAGAGCGCCTCCCCGGACCCGCGGGCCCGGGCCCACCCGCTGGACCGCGAGGAGTCGATGCGCCGGACCCACCAGGCGCTGACCGAGCTGTTCGAGCCCGAGCGCGACGCGCTGCGCCTCCCCCCGGAGCGCCTGGCGACGATCTTCCTCCACCTGCTGATGTCCAGCACCCGGCGCCCGCTGGGCGGCCCCCAGGTGAGCAACGACGACCTCGTGACCGTGTTCGTGCACGGCGCCCTGAACTGAGACGCCCTGAACTGAGAGGAGCACCATGCCCGTCACCCTGAACCACACCATCGTCCCCGCCGTCGACAACGAGCGGGCCGCGCGGTTCTTCGCCGACGTCATGGGACTGGAGTGCCTGCCGCCCGCCGGCTCGCGCGGTCACTTCGCGCCCGTCCGGGTCAACCCCTCCCTCACCCTCGACTACCTGACCGTCGACGACCCCGAGGGGCACCACCTGGCCTTCGACGTCGACCCCGCCACCTTCGACGGGATCCTCGCCCGTCTCCAGGAGGGCGGCGTGCCGTACGGCAGCAGCCCCGCCGACCCCGCCAACGGCCGGATCGACCACCCGCTCTGCCCCCGCGGCCTGTTCTTCGTCGACGAGACCGGCAACCTCTACGAGGTCATGTCCCCCGAGTGAGACGGCGCCCCGGCGGTCAGGGGGACCAGGTGAACCGGGGCGGGCGGCGCTCCAGGAAGGCGGCGACGCCCTCGGCGACCTCCTCGCGCGACTCCTTCTGCCACCGGCGCACGCGCGCCTCGTCGGCCCGGCCGTCCACGATCTCCTTGGTGGCGGCCAGGGTGAGCTGGGAGCGCCCGGCCAGGGTGCGGGCCAGGCCGTACACGCGCCCGGACAGCTCGGCGGAGGCGTGGACCTCGTCCACCAGACCGGTGCGCAGTGCCCGGCCGGCGTCGATGAGGTCGGCGGAGTAGAGCAGGAGCTTGGCGGCCGACGGGCCGACGAGGTCGACCAGGCGGCGGGTGGAGCTCAGCGGGTAGACGATGCCGAGCTTGGCCGGGGTGATGCCGAAGCGGGCGTCGTCGGCGGCCAGGCGCAGGTCGCAGGCGAGGGCGAGCTGGCAGCCACCGCCGACGCAGAAGCCCTCGATCATCGCGATCACCGGCTTGGGGAACGTCACGAGCGCCCGCTCCGCGGCGACGGTCAGCCCCGTGTCGTCACCGGCGTCGGAGAGCCCGGCGATCTCGGAGATGTCCGCCCCGGAGCAGAAGGTCCCGCCCGCGCCGGTCAGCACCAGGACGCGCACCCCGGGATCGCCCGCCAGCGGCACGAGCAGGCCGGGCAGCGCCCGCCACATGGCCGCGCTCATCGCGTTGCGCTTGCCGGGGCGGTTGATCCGCAACGTGGCGACGTGGCGGTCGACGGACAGCTCGAAACCATCAGAGATCTGCACGAGATAGATTCTCCCGGGACATCACCCAGCCCGTGCGGGCAGATCACCCCCCAAGCCAGAGAGGCCGGATGTTCGCAGCCACCCATCCCCGCCGTGACCGTTCCCACCCGCCGTCCGGCCCGTGGCCGCGCCCGACCCGGCGGGGGCGGCGGGCACCGCGGGGAGCGCGGATCATGAGAGGGTCCCGATGCGACTGACGCGGCCGTTCGGCCGGCTGAGCCCCGCCGAGCGGCGGGTCTGGGAGGCCTACCCGGCCGGCACCTGGGTGGACCTGCGGACCGGGGACAAGGAGGCCGACGACCCGGCCGGCGGCCAGGAGTGGGGGCCGGAGCGGACGGTCCGGGCGGAGGTCGTCGCCGCGCTCCTGCTCGGCGCACGCGAACCCGAGCCGGGCAGGACCGCCGGCCTGCGGCTGGCGGGCGCCCGTGTGACCGGAGTGCTCGACCTGTCCGACGCCACCCTCACCGGCAAGCTCCACATGCTCAACTGCTACCTTCCCGAGATCATCTCCCTCACCGACGCCACCACCACGGGGGTGCGGTTCCGGGGGTGCGAGCTGGAGCGGGTCCGGGCCGCCAGGTGCACGGTAAACGGCCTGCTGGAGTTCGACGGCTCCACGGTCCACAGCGGGATCCGGCTGGACAACGCGCACGTGACGGGCCAGTTCCGGCTCTCCAGATCGCGTCTGTACGCCCCCGGCGAGCAGTCCAGGGCGAGCGAGAGCCGGCTGGCGGACATCCGGCGGCCGTTCACCGAGGCGGAGATGCTGGAGCGGGGCCACGACCAGAGCCAGTGGGCGGTGTGGGCCGGCGGGCTGACCGTGGAGGGCGGGGCGTTCCTGCGTGACATGCGCGTCACCGGCGGGCTCAGGCTCATCGGCGCGAAGTTCAACGGCGGGATCTACCTGCAGCGGTCGGTCGTCACCGCGACCGGCCCGCACGCCGTGCACGCCGACTTCATGGAGGCCGGGGCGGCGGAGTTCAGCGCGGGGTTCACCGCGACGGGCACCATCCGGCTGCGCGGCGCGCGCGTCAACGGCGTGCTCTCCTTCGACGGGGCCACGCTGGAGGCCCCCGACCGGGTGCTCCACCTGAGCCACGCCCAGGTGGAGGAGCTGATCTTGAACCCGGCATCCATCGAGGGGGAGGTCAACCTCGGCTACTCCCGGCTCGGCGTCCTGCTCGACAACCCCACCGCCTATCCGGACCGGGTCCAGCTCACCGGGCTGACCTACGAGTCGCTACGGGGTGACTGGACGGTGGCCCAACGGCTCGACTGGCTCGGGCGGGACCCGGACGGCTACAAGCCGCAGCCGTACGAGCAGCTCGCCACCTGGTTCCGGCGGATCGGCCACGAGCCGGACGCCCGCCGGGTGCTGCTGGCCAAGCAGCGCCGCCGCCGCCGCACGCTCAGGCCCACCGGGAAGATCTGGGGCCGGCTGCTCGACCTCGTCGTCGGCTACGGCTACCGCCCCTGGCTGGCCGGGTTCTGGGTGGCGGTCCTGCTGACCACGGGCACCGCGGTCTTCGCCGCCGTGCCCCCGGCGCAGATCGACCCGGACGAGGTGCGGAGCCGCTCGCCGAGGAAGCGCAGCGACATGGCCGAGCACTCGATGTGCCAGCCGGGGAAGCCGCGGCCCCAGGGGGCCTGCCAGGTCATCTCGTGGTC
>NZ_JBSFPS010000394.1:0-6430 GCF_053588315.1 Streptosporangium sp. NPDC003464
GTACCGGTCGACGTACTCGACGGGCACCCGGTCACCCGGGTTGAACGCGCGCGCGAAGTCGATGAACAGTGGGGCGTCGGCGATGTACACCCAGGCCGCGCCCGCCGCGGCGGGGCTACTGGCGGTCGCCGACGTGGCGCTGGCGCGCTACCACCGCCCGCAGCCGGGGTTCACCCGCGACCCGGTGGTGACCTGCGGCGGCGACCGGCTCCGGTTCGAGTCGTTCTCCGCCTGCGGCGGCGTCTACGCCCGGCTGGACGTGCTGGGGTCCGCGCTCGACGGTGAGGTCTTCGACCGGGGCACCACCAACGTGGACGTCAACAACCCGCTGCGCGAGGCGCTGGCCAGGGTCGGCGGCCGGGACCCGCTGCACGTGGGCGTCGGGCCCGACGAGCTCACCGTCACCACGCTCGACGGCGCGGTGGTGGAGAAGAAGGTCCCGCTGCCCGCCCGGTGGCTGCGCGGCTTCGCCGAGGTCCAGGTGATCGCCGCAGGGTTCGACCTCCGCGCCGAACTGCCCGGCCCGCACGCCGTACGGTTCCTGCGGAGCCTGCCCAAGCGGGCGGCGGCCGAGGTGTGGGCCGTGCCGACCGGCCGGGAGCTGCGGGTGTCGGAGCGGCAGGCGCCCGGAGGGGTCCACCTGGCCGGGGTCGGGCGGCTGGCCACGATGACGCCGCTGCTCAGGTTCGTCAAGGCCCTGCGCGTGTACGGCCCGGCCGACGGCTCCGGATCCAGCGCGTGGGAGCTGGAGCTGCCCGGCATGCGCTACACGCTGGCCCTGTCCCCGCAGGCCTGGCGGGGCTTCTCCGGTGAGGGCGCCGTCCTCGACGACCTG
Organism: Streptosporangium sp. NPDC003464; assembly: GCF_053588315.1. Taxonomy (NCBI): domain Bacteria; kingdom Bacillati; phylum Actinomycetota; class Actinomycetes; order Streptosporangiales; family Streptosporangiaceae; genus Streptosporangium; species Streptosporangium sp. NPDC003464. The sequence goes on from NZ_JBSFPS010000394.1 coordinate 836, forward strand.
TCCGGCGAGGAGGTGGCCGACGACGCCGACCTGGTGGGCCTCCTGCTCAACTTCGAGCCCACCCTGGAGCTCGGCCTGCTCGCCGAGCGCTCCGGCCTCCCCCCGGAGCGGGTCCGGGCCGCGCTCACCCAGCTCGGCACGGCCGGCCGGGTCGGTTACGACCTCGCCGAGGCCGCCCACTTCCACCGCGAGCTGCCCTACGACCGCGACCACGTCGCGGCGCTGAATCCCCGGCTCACCTCCGCCCGCGCGCTGGTGGCCGGGGGCGCCGTCCGGCTGACCGGCCCCGGCTCCGCCGAGGTGACCACCGACGGCGGCGTCCGCGCGGTCGGGCTGGCGGACGGATCGTGCACCTGCCCCTGGTGGTACGACCACCGCGGCTCGCGCGGCCCCTGCAAGCACGTGCTCGCCGCCCGCATCCTGGCCCGGGAGATCCCCGGCGCCCCCGACCGCGAGCGCCCCGGCGTCCTCACCTCGGAGGCCGCCGCCCCCGGCAGCCCCGAGACCGTCGCCTCCGAGACCGTCGCCTCCGAGACTTCCGGTCTGCAGACCGCGGCTTCCGAGACCGTCGGCTCCGATACCTCGGGCCCCGAGACCGCCCTGACCGCGCGGGCCCTCCGGCCCCAGGAGCCCTCCCGATGACCGTCTGGGACGAGGTCCGCGACCTCATCGACGCCCGCGGGACCGCTGCGCTCGCGACCCGCATGGCCCGGCTCGACGACGCCGGACGGCAGGAGGTCGCCCGCGAGCTCCCCGGACACCTCAAGCTGGTGCGCGAAAGGGTGGCCGAACTCACTCCCTGGGACGGGGCGGGCGACTGGGCCGAGCCGCTGCGGGTGGCGGGCGCGGGCTCGCTCGGCGGCGCGGCGGCCGTGGCCGCCTGGCTGCACAAGCGCGACTTCGCCGCTTCCCGGTGGGAGGTATTCCACGACACCAGGGCCCTTGTGGAGGTCATCTCGGTACGGGACCCGCAGTGGCAGGCCGACCTGGCCACCCGGCTCGCGCTCCGCGTCCGCGACCGGCGCTCCCCGGGCGTGCCGCTGGTCCTGGACCTGCTGCGCCGTACCGGCGTGACCCCGCCGCAGCACGACCCGCTCGTGGTCGCGTGGGTCTCCACGCGGCCCAGCGCGCGCGGTCTCCGCAAGGACCCGCTCCGCGACGCGCTGCTGCCGAGGATCTTCGAGGCCCAGGGCGTCGGCCGCGCCCTGCGCGAGGAGCGGAGCGACCCGCTGAGCGCCTACTCCTGGCTCGGCGCGCTGGCGGTGCTCGCCGGCGAGGGCACGGTCAGGCGCGAGCTGCTCCTCGACGGCTGCGTCAACCGCTTCCTGCGCGGCGGAGACGTCCACGACCTGCGCTTCTTCGCCCGGCTGCACGAGGTGCTCGACCCCACCCACGTCGAGGTGGAATCCCGCGCCCGCGACTACCTGCGCCTGCTGCCGACGGCGCCCGGACCGGTGACGGAACTGTCGCTCAGGCACCTGCGCCGCCTCGACCACATCGACCCGGACGACGCGGCCGAGGCCCTGGAGGGCCTGCTGTTCCGCGCCGAGGGCGGGCTGGTCCGGGCCGGGCTCACCTGGCTGGACCAGATCGTGAGGCGGGCGCCGGAGCGGGCCGACGGGCTGGCACCCGCCCTCGCCTCGGCTCTGGGCCACGAGGCGTACGCCGTGCAGGAACGGGCCGTGCGCCTGGCCGTCAAGCACGCGCGGCACCTGTCCCCGCCGGGCGCCGAGCCCCTCCGCGCGGCGCTCGCCGTGCTCCCGCCCGACCTCGGACGGCGGCTGGCCGAGGCCGTCGGGGGAGAGGCGAGGCCGGAGGAGGAACCCGAGACCGGCGCCCGCTGGAGATATTCCGAGGGCGGGCAGGAGCACTACGCCGACGAGCGCAGACCGAGTGCCGGCTCCCGCGTGAGCCTGGTCCCGCATCTGAGCGTTGAGCCGACCGGCCTGACCCACGTCGACGGGCTGCTCGACGGGGTCGCCAACCGTAATTGGGGGGAGCACGGCGGCTACCTGGACGGCCCTCCGCTCGGGTCCGTGCGATGAGCCCCAAAGCAGAGGGCCGTCCCAGGTCACAGCAGGTGATCGGGGTTCATCCAGGAGCCGGGACGATCGGGGATGAGGCCGACGCTCGCGGTCGCGACAACACCGTACGGTAACGGCACCGTCGGATATCGGAACTGTGAATGCGGCGGCGACGGGCACCAGCACGACGCCGGTGAGCCGCAGGCTCTGGGATAGATCGGCAGTGACCTGGGCGAGGTCACGGCCGGCCGCTGCCCGGCTCATCCGGGGCAGGACCCCGGTGATGACGGTGACCGCGATGACCGCGTAGGGCGGTTGGAACAGGGTGTAGGCATCGGAGTAGACGCTGACGGCGCCGGGCCCGGCCTGCGAGGCGATCCGGGTGATCACGATGGACACGGCCTGGGCAGCGGCCACGGATGCGAGGGTCCACCCGGCCAGGACGGCGATCCGGCGGACCCCGATCCCTCGGGGTTGGCGCGTAGCCGCAGCCGGAATCCGGATCGCCGGCTGGCCAGAGCGAGAACAAACATCTGGGCGGCGACCCCGGCGCTGGTGCAGATCGACAACAGCAGCATCTGAGCATGAGTCAGCGATTCCAGCTTCCTGTGCCGCCGATCAGCAGAAAAACCAGCGCGGTGGCGATGACGACAAGGTTGTTGGCCACCGGTGCCCACATCGGCGAGGTGAAGCGGCTGCGGGCGTTGAGCACTGCGGCCAAGGTCGCACTCACCCCGTAGAACAGAATCTGGGGCATGAAGTATCGGGTGAACACGACCGCTGGATGTGCCGTCTCATGACATTGGTTCCTCGCCGTCAGGCCTGGCGGGCGTAGGACGTGAGGCGATCGGCGAGCGCGATGACGAGGTCGCGCAGTTCATCGGGGCGCTCGATGACGAACGGCCGGTCGAGTGAGGCGAGTGTCCGAGGCAACCAGTCGAGCTGCTGCGCCCGTAGCTCGACGCGCAGCCAGTGCTCGGCCGCCTGGTCCTGGCCGGCCGCGGGCTCGTGCTCCTCCAGGCTCGCGACGCTGGCGGGAAGGTGCGCGCGGATCTGCTCAACCGTCCCGTGGATCCGCAAGGTCACCTCATGCCGGTACTCGGCCGTGGCGAATCCTGACAACACGCGCTGTGCCGGACCGGGACCCACGGGCGCTTCGAATGAGCCGGGCAGGGTCCGCGCGTCTGCGATGCGATCGAGCCGGAAGGTTCGGTCCTCGCCGACCTGGGCGTCCTTGCCCGTCACGTACCACCGGCCCGCATGGGCGACGATCCCGTACGCGTGCAGTGTGCGTTCGCTGCGCCGTCCGTCGCGGTCGGTGTAGTGGATCGAGACCGGTCGGCGGTGGCGCACCGCATCGGCGATGGTGAGCAGGAGCCCGGCGTCCGGGCGGTCCAACTCGCCGGGCTGATCCGTGAAGGCGAGAGCTTCCAGGAGTGTGTCGAGCCGGCGGGCGATGTGCTTGGGCAGCACCCGCCGGATCTTCGCCGATGCCGTCTCGTTCGCCGTGCGCTCCGTCGTCGTCAGCCCTGCCCGGCGGCCGGCGACCAGGCCGAGCAGCACGGCCAGCGCCTCGTCGTCGCTGAGCATGAGCGGAGGCAAGCGGTACCCGGGAGCCAGCCGGTACCCGCCGTAGCGGCCGCGCACCGACTCCACGGGCACGTCCAGGTCGATCAGCTGGTCCACATACCGCCGCACGGTGCGCCCTTGGACGCCGAGCCGGTCGGCGAGTTCGGCCACGGTCCGGGTGCCGCCCGACTGCAGCAGCTCCAGGAGTGTCAGCACGCGGCCGGTGGGTCGTGGCATGTTCGCAGCCTAACGCGAATACAGGACCGATTCTGTCCACTATTTCTCCTAGCCTGCGACGTGCACGCCTTCAGCACAGCCAAGGAGATTCCCATGGACTTCGTCTCGATCCGCATCATCACCAGCGACGTAGCGCGCCTCGTCGAGTTCTACGAGCGAGCCACAGGGGCGCGGGCGACGTGGGCCACCGAGGACTTCGCCGAACTCAAGACCGCGGGCGCCACCCTCGCGATCGCCGGCACCCGCACCGTCCCGCTGTTCGCCCCGGGCTCTGCCCGCCCGGCGGACAACCACAGCGTGATCACCGAGTTCCTCGTCGACGACGTGGACCGCGTTCACCAGAACCTGACCGGCTTCGTCACCGACTTCGTCACCGAGCCCACCACGATGCCCTGGGGCAACCGGTCGCTGCTGTTCCGCGACCCCGACGGCAACCTCGTCAACTTCTTCACCCCCGTCACCCCGGCAGCCATCGAAAAGTTCGCACGCTGACGCCACGCACAGCCGCTCACGCGGGAGCCCCGAGATCCCAGGGCTCCCGGTGAACGCGGCCGCCGAGTCCAGGATCGCCACCAGCAGGGGACATCGGAACGCACCGCTGACCCCCGAAGGACGTCTGCGCTTGTGCCTGCGGGTCGATGCCGGACGTCCGATCGCACACGTCGCTGCGGGAGCCGGAGTCTCCCGCCGCTGCCTGGCCAAGTGGTACGCCCGCCGGCTCGCCCACGGCGAGGACGGCCTGACGGATCGTTCCTCCCGGCCCATCGCCAGCCCCGACCGCACGAGCGAGGACATCGCCGATCTGGTAGAGGCGCTGCGGCGCCAGACCAAGTACGGGCCCGCCCGGCTCGCCGCCGAACTGGAGAGGCTGCACGGCATCACCGTGGCACCGGCCACCGTGCACCGAGTCCTCGTCCGGCGAGGGCTCAGCCGCCTGCGCGACCTCGATCCGCCCACCGGCGAGCAACTGCGCGAAGTCGTCCGCTACGAGCACGACCGCGTCGGCGACCTGGTCCACGTCGACGTCAAGAAGCTCGGTCGCATCCCCGCCGGTGGTGGCCGGCGGATGCACGACCGCGGCACCGAAGCCGCTCGGCACGATCCCGCAGCAGCTCACCTTCGAGGGCGCCGTGGAACCAACGTCCTGAGACACCACAGCTAGAGGTCGTTCTTGGCAACGCAGTGTTCGCGGATGAGGAGCTGGAGCGGCTGCGGGGATTCCCGGAGATCGGTCGAGACGAGCTGTTCCGGGTCTTCACCCTGACATCAGCTGATGTCGTGTTCGTCGATCCTGGCCGGGGCCGAGGTCCGGCCGATCGGCTGGGGCCGGCCGTAGCACTGTCCACGTTGCCGTGGCTCGGATTCGTGCCAGACAAAGTGTCGGCGGCGCCGCCGGTGGCGGTGGCCAGGATGGCCGACCAGCTCGCCGTCGACCCAGCCGAACTGCGGTCCTACGGGTGGCGCCAGGCACCCCGCCGCCAGCGCCGGCCGGCGGCAGTCAGCGGAGCCGTATCCGGATCGGGGCCAGGACCAGGGTCCTGGTCGCGCGCCGGGGGAAGGACCCAGGGCCCCGGTCCGGATCATCCGTCACCAGGAGGTTTGCCGCCTCTCGAAGTGATGGTCTGGATATCGGGCTGGAGCCCCCGGCAGACGCTTGTATTCAAGTCCGTCTGCCGGAGGACATCGTGATCCGTGCCCTGACCGGATACTCCACCAGACACCCATGGTGGGCAGCATCGAATCTGCCGGGAGGCAAAGAATGATT
>NZ_JBSFPS010000395.1:0-6400 GCF_053588315.1 Streptosporangium sp. NPDC003464
ATGAAGGATCCCTCTTGTGATAATCATATTGGGTTTTTACCTCCACATGCAGCCCTTCGTCATCCCCCGCGGCGCGGCCCCGGCCGGGGCCGCGGCCCTCACCTCCGGGCCGGAGCCCGCCGAGCCGGAGCCCGCGACCGCCCCGGAGCCGGCGGCGGCAGCGGTGGCCGGCCGGGAGCCCGCGGCCGGGACGGAGCCCACGGCCGACCAGGAGCCGGAGTGCGTGCCCGCGCCGGACGCCGGAGCCGGACCGGAGGCCGGGGACTCGCCGGACGCCGGAGCGGGACTGGACGCCGGAGCCCTGCCGGACGCCGGGGACTCGCCGGAGGCCGGAGCCGCGCCGGAGACCGGGGACGCCCCCGCGCCGCACGCCGCCGTGCCGGCCGCCCGGGCCGCGCTGGAGTCCGAGGAGGTCCCCGCCCCGGGCCAGGAGCCGGACGCGGGCCAGGAGCCGGACGCGGGCCGGGAGCCGGACGTGGGTCGGGAGCCGGTCGCGGCGTCCGCCGGGGCCGGCCGGGAGGCCCGGCGGCCCGCGGAGAGCGTCCACGCGCTGGTGGACGGCGCCTTCGCCAACCTGGAGGACAAGAGCTGGGCCATCGCGCAGAACAGGCTGTTCAGCGACGAACCGGCGACGGTGGAGGCGCTGGCCAAGCTCTTCGCGGTGCAGCCCGAGGTGATCCGCGAGCTGGAGGACGACCTGCGCCTGCGGTTCGCGGCGTGGCTCGGCTCCGAGGAGGCCGCCCCCTACCGGGAGCACCTGGCCGAGGTGAAGCGGGTCCTCGGCAAGGCGGCGCCCAAGGCGCGCCTGATCACGGCGGCCGACTGGCACGAGCACGAGCTCCACTCCCTCGACGTGCCCGCCTGGCAGTTCGTGCTGGCCAGCCTCCCCGAATACCACCTGGTCGACGAGTGGCTGGTGGAGGGCGACATCACCGAGCTGCGCCACCACACCCGCGACGTGATCAGCGGCGCCAAGCCCCCGCTGACCATGACCAAGGCCCTGGCCCTGGTCACCTCCCTCGGTATCCACCCCGAGGTCTCGAAGGAGTGGCTGGAGAACGTCCCCCAGCTCCGCATCCTGGGCGCCGGCCAGCGGGCGAACGGCTCGGCGGCCAAGGTCAAGAGCGCCGAGAAGGCCAAGGGGCCGGAGAAGGCCGGCAGCGCCGAGAGGACCATGAGCGTCGAGAAGGCCGAGCTGCCCGGCAGATCCTCCGGCCCTCCCGGCGGGGAGGCGGGCAAGGCGCCGTTCCGGCCCCTCAAGGACGTCTCGCTGACCCGGCGCTGCTTCCGGCAGCCGGACGGCCGCTGGTGGCTCAGGATCGACATCACCCCCGAGCACCTCCAGGGGGCCGAGTGCCCGCTGCCCAGCGGGTTCGCCGCCTACCTGGGCATGTCGCCCGGCGGCGGCCGTACGGTCACCAGCGCGGTGGGCGAGCTCACCCTGAGCTGGCGGGAGCGGCCCGTCGTGGAGTCGCTCAGGACGCTCCTGGCGGACGTGGGCGCCAAGCAGGGCAGCCACCTGTTCCTGACGCTGTCCGACGAGGGGGTCCTGCGCGCCCGGCACCTGCCGGCCGCCGGCAAGGGGGTCGAGCCGACCGCGCAGGCGCTGCGGCTGGTCGGCTACACCGCGCCGGGCGGCACCCCCGAGCAGGCCGGCCGGGTCATCGCCACCCGGATCGGCATGACGGGCCCGGTGGGGCTGCCCGACCTTCTCGTCCGGCTGCGGGAACGCGGGGACCGCGACCTGCTGTCCCTGCTGGCCTAGCCGATGCCCCGAATCGCGATCTCCCCGGAGTTCCCCGCGGAACTCGGCGCCCTGGCCCAGCCGGTGCGCCGGGACGTCGTCGTCGCCGTGCGCCGGTTCATGCAGAACGTGGCGGGCGCGCCGCACCCGGAGCGGGTCAGGGGGGCCGGGGACCCCCGGCTCGTCACCCTCCGCCTGGCCGCCGGGCACCGCGGCGTCGCGGTCAAGCAGCGGGACGTCTACTGGCTGCTGACCGTGCTGCCGGACGCCGAGGCGTGGGCCTACGCGCGGCGCCACCGCTACGGCGTCAACAGCGCGCTGGGCGTGGTCGAGGTGTGGGACACCGCGGCGCTGGAGCGGGTCGGACCCGCGGTGCGCAGGGCGGCCGAGTCCTCCCCGGCACGGCTGTTCGCCGACACCTGTGACACCGACCTGGCCGAGCTGGGCATCGACCGGCGGTTCCTGCCGCTCGTCCGGCAGATCACCGACGAGCTGATCCTGGAGGCGCTGGAGCCGCTGCTGCCCCCGACGCAGTACGGGCCGCTGGCCGCGCTGGCCAGGGGCGAGTCGATGGCCGGGGCCTGGCGGGAGCTGGAGGCCTGCCGCGCGGTCGCCGCCACCGGGGACCCGGTCGACCCCGACGACTTCGCCGCCGCGCTCGTGCGCAGCCCGGACCGCGCCGTCTTCGTCGGCAGCCCGCGCGAGCTGAACCACGTGCTCGACGCGCCGGACTGGTGCGTGTTCCTGCATCCGCCGCAGCACCGGCTGGCCCGCTGGGAGTCCTACGAGCAGCCGATGCTGGTCACCGGCGGCGCCGGCACCGGCAAGACCCTCGTCGCCCTGCACCGCTCGGCCTTCCTGGCCGAGCGCGGCGGCGGCCAGATCCTGCTCGTCACCTTCTCGCAGGGGCTGAGCGCCGATCTCGCCGCCCGGCTCGACCTGCTGATCGAGGACGAGACGGCGCGCAAGCGGGTCGAGGTCGGCAACGTGGACCGGCTGGCCCACCGCATCGTCTCCGAGGCCGAGGGCCGCTCGCCCGTGCTGGCCGGCGCCGCCGAGCTGACCGCGCTCTGGCAGGAGACCGACACCGGCCACAGCCCGGCGTTCCTGCTGCGCGAGTGGGAGCAGGTGGTGCTGGCGCAGAACCTCCGGACCCTGGAGGAGTATCTGACCGCCCCGCGCCCCGGCCGCAGCGTCGAGCTCACCGGTCCGGAGCGGACCGCCGTGTGGCGGGCCGTCGAGCACGTCACCGGGCAGCTGCGGGAGCGCGGCAAGCGCACCCTGCTCCAGCTCACGGCCGAGGCGTCGGCGCTCCTGGGCCAGACGACAGGGGACCTGCTGGAGGAGACGGCGCCCAGGCGGGAGCCGTACCGGCACATCGTGGTGGACGAGGCGCAGGACCTGCACCCCGCGCAGTGGCGGCTGCTGCGCGCGGCCGTGCCGCACGCCCGCGACGACCTGTTCGTCGTGGGCGACCCGCACCAGCGCATCTTCGACACGCGGGTGTCGCTGGGCTCCGTCGGGATCGACGCGGTCCAACGCCGGCTTCAGGTGTCATACCGGCTTCCGCAGGAGATCCTCTCCTGGGGGGTGCGACTGCGGGGTGGCGGACCCGCCGACGGGCTGGTGGAGGGGGTTCAGGAGCTGTACGGCTTCCAGGCCACCCGGCACGGGCACCGGCCGATGGTCCGAGCCTACGATTCACCGGAGGAAGAGCTGACCGGTCTGGCCACACAAGTGGGACAGTGGGTGGAGGAGGGTGTGCCGCCGCAGGAGATCGGGGTGGCCGCCAGGACCGCCGGCCTCGTGCGCGAGGCCCGGTCCGCCCTGCGTGATCTGGGGGTGAGAGTGACGACGTTGCACGGCATGAAGGGCCTGGAGTTCCGGCGGGTCGCCGTGATCGGCGTGGCCGACGGGACCGTGCCGCCTCCCGACTCGCTCACCCCCGCCGACGAGGACCCCTCGGCGCGGGCGCACGACCTCCAGCGCGAGCGCGGCCTGCTCTACGTGGCCTGCACCCGGGCCAGGGAACTGCTGTACGTCTCCTACTCCGGACGGGCCAGTCCGTTCCTTCCTACCTGATCACATACTCTGAACTGCGGATATATTCCCCTTTGCCGGTTGGACCCCAATGAACCTCAGCCTGAGCGACATCGCGCCACCCCTGCGCTGGACCTCTCCCGGCCAGGTAGCGCCGATCGCAACCGACCCCCGTCTCCCCGAGGCGTGGTGGCAGGCACTTCCGCTGGACCGGGCCTGCTCCACCATCGGGACCTCAGAGGTCGCCGGACGTCTGGCCGATCTCGCCCTGGCCTGCTGGGGACATCTGACACTCGGCGACGTCCTGCCCCTGCTCAGGTTCGCCGACCCGGCCGAGAGCGTCCGCACCCCCGAGGGGCTCGGCCGGGAGGTGGTGCACAAGCTGTTCACCGGCGTGCTCGAACGGCTGCTCGAACCCGTCACCGAGGAGAGCGTCGCCCAGGTCCGCCCCTCCCGGCCGGACCGGCCGCTGCCCGAGCTGATCGACGAGGTCTTCGCGGCCCTGGACGAGCGCCAGCGCGCCATCGCCAGGGACCGCCTCTACGCCTCGCAGCGGGCCACGCTCGACGACCTGGCCCAGCGGTTCTCGGTGACCAGGGAGCGCATCCGGCAGATCGAGCGCGACCTGCGCGACCACGTCGAGTCCTGGCTGGCCGGCGACGACGCCGCGCCGCTGGTCGCCCACGTGTCCTGGCTGCGGGGCCGGCTCGGCTCCGCCGTGCCCGCCGACGACCTGGCCGCGGCGGTGCCGTGGCACCGCACCGACATGGCCACGCTGGGCATCCCGGCCTGGCGGTTCGTGCGGACCCTGCTGACCGGCTACGACCAGGTGGACGGCTGGCTGGTGGCGGGCGGCGCCGACGAGCTGCGGGAGAAGACCCGGCAGCTGTTCACCGACGGGCCGCGCCCCCTCGACGAGGCCGTCACGCTGGTCAGCCAGCTCGGCATCCGCGAGGACGTGGCCGAGCGGTGGCTCATCGCCGTGCCCCAGCTCCGGGTCCTCGAAGGCCATGTGGTGCCGTGGCCGCGCAGCGTCAACGACAAGGCCGAGGCGGTGCTCGCGGTGGCGGGCGGCGCGCTGACGCCCGAGGAGATCCAGGAGCGCATCGGCGAGGACTACAGCCTCGTCGGCATCCGCAACCAGCTCACCGCCGACGACCGCTTCCTCCGGCTCGACCGCAACAAGTACGGGCTGTCGCGCTGGGGCGGCGAGCAGTACCTGGGCATCAGGGAGATGATCGTCCGGGAGATCGAGCGGTCCAACGGCGAGGCGTCGGTCAACACGATCGTGACGAACCTGACCTCGCGCTACGACGTGAGCGAGAGCTCGGTCCGCGCCTACGCGGGCGGGCCCGGCTTCGAGCGCACCCAGCGCGGGTGGATCCGGGTGGCCGGGGCCGAGCAGGCCGACTACCAGCCGCGCCGCGACGTCTCGGCGACCCGCCGCTGCTTCCGCAGCCGCGACGGGCGCTGGTGGCACCGGGTGGACGTCAACGCCGAGCACCTGCGCGGCTCGGGCTCCCCGCTGCCGACCGGCTTCGCGGCCCACCTGGGCATGGCCCCCGGGGGCCAGCTCACCGCCTCCACCCCGTCGGGCGACGTGGTGATCAGCTGGCACAACCAGCCGACCATGGGCTCCATCCGCCCGATCCTGGTCGCCTCCAACGCCTCCGAGGGGGATCACGTCTTCCTGACGGTCTCCGACGGCGGCGAGCTCCTGACCCGCTATCTGCCCGCCGCGGCCCCGGGCCTGCCGGCCCTGAACCGGGCCCTCTACCTGATCGGCTACACCGCCCCGGTCGCCTCCGAGGCCGAGGGCATCCGCCTGATCGGCGCCCGGATCGGCCTGGCCGACGGCTGCACCCGCGAGGAGGTCATCGCCCGCCTGCGCGACCGCGGCGACCGGGAGATCCTCGCCTTCCTGGAGGGCCCCGCCTGAGAATCTTCCTCCAGGACCCCGGCGGAGAATAGGGTCGAAGGATGCTACGGCTGTATGACACGCGGCACCGCCAGGTCGAGCCGGTCCTCCCCGAGGGGGCCCGGTCGATGCGGATGTACACCTGCGGGCCGACCGTCTACCGCCACGCCCACCTGGGCAACTTCCGGTCGTACGTGCTGTCGGACCTGATCAGGCGGGTCAGCGAACGGCAGCGGGTGCGGGTGGTCGTCTGCCGCAACATCACCGACGTCGGGCACCTGGTGGACGACGCCGAGATCGATCCCGGCGGCGAGGACAAGATCCTGGCCCAGGCGCGGGCCGAGGGCCGGAGCGGGCTGGAGATCGCACGGTTCCACGAGGCGGCCTTCCTTTCCGACGCGGCCGCGCTGAACATCCGGCCGCCCGAGCACTCCCCCAGGGCCACCGAGACGATCGACCTGATGATCGAGTTGATCGTCAAGCTGATCGAGAAGGGGCACGCCTACCCGACACCCGACGGGTCGGTCTTCTACGACGCGACCTCCTTCCCGTCCTACGGCGAGATCTCCGGCAACCGGCTCGACCGGCTCAGGCCCGGCCACCGGGTCGAGGGCGTCGACCCCCGCAAGCGCTTCCACGCCGACTGGGCCCTGTGGAAGCCCGCCGACCACGAGATGACCTGGCAGGCCCCCTGGGGC